>JAEUJH010000100.1 GCA_016794825.1 Gemmatimonadota bacterium | reverse complement strand
TCACCGGCGGGCCACGCGGTGGGCGACAACGTCGGCTGGCGGGACGAGCATGCCGCCGTGGCGCCGACCAGGAACGCGGCGAGCCACCGCGTCGGGACGGTACGGTTACCGGAACCGACAGCCATCGGACCTTCCTCGTTGAGGTGGGACGGCACCGGGGACGGATGGCCCCGGCCGCCGGGAAATGGTACGTCGAGTTCCCGCAATCCGACAGAGCGTCTCAATATTCGAGACTGGGGGTGTTGCGGGGGGTTGATTCTCAAAGCCTGGCGAATCGGTCCGCGGAAGGGACCCCGATACTCGCCCGCTCCCACCGGCGGCCCGTACCGACCGTCCGCTTCGACCGCGGCCGCCGCCTGGTCGCTCGGGGTCCTGTCCGGCCTCGACCGCCTCTCCCGGAACTCAGGTCACCCTCCGGTCACGACCCCCGGCTATCCTTCGCCCATGCTGAAACCGATCTCGTTACTGCTTGCGTTGGCGTTCCTCGCCGCCGGGGCGACCCCCGGCTCCGCCCAGTCGTCGCCCCGAAGCTGGTCCCTCGCGGTCGGCGCCGGGCCGTTCCGGATCGACGACCTGGCCGGCACTCCGTTGGTCCCGACGGCGCAGCTGCTCAAGTCGGGTCGGCGGGCCGCCTTTGGGGTGGCCGCCACCTGGGTCAACAACGCGGGGTTCTACACCCTGACGGCCCTGACGCTCGACGTCGGCGTCGGGATCCGGTCCGGCGGGGCACAGAACGAGGTGTTCGCGCTGGTCGGGCCGACCGCCATCGTCGGCGGCGACTCGGATGGCACCCCGTACACGTCGGCCGGCGCCCATCTGACGGTGGGCGGGACCCGGTGGCTTACCGATCGGGTCGGTATCACCGCCGGGGCCGTCGGCCGGGTCTGGTTCACCACCGCCAACTCGCAGGTTGCGCCCTCCGCGTCGATCGGACTCCGATTCCGCCTCTGACGCCGCTTGCCGGAGCCCTGGCAATGGCGTACATCTCTGTCCGACTCATTTCCCTCGACGAGGATCGCGATGTCGGACCAGAACTACGCCAACCACAAGAAGTACGTGCTCGGATATCACGGGATCGTCTTTGCCTTCGTGATGCTGACGCTGATCGGGTCGGTCAAGGACGTCGTCGCCGCCCCGTCGGTGTCCAGCGCGGTGGGCGTGCTGGCCGCGCTCGGATTGATGGGGGTCTTCTTCTACGCCCGGACGTTTGCGCTCCAGGTTCAGAACCGGGTCATCCGGCTCGAGGAGCAACTCCGGATGGCGCGGGTGCTGCCCGACGACCTGAAGGCCAAGGTGGGCGACCTCCGGGTGTCGCAGCTGATCGCGCTCCGATTTGCGCCTGACGATGAACTCGCGGCGCTGGTGCGGCGGGTCCTGGCCGGCGAACTGACCGGCCAGGACGACATCAAGCGCGCCATCAAGAACTGGCGCGGCGACTATCTGAGGGCGTAGCCGCTCGAGCTTACTTCGGGCCCTGCCGAACCAGTTCGACCACTTCGCGTACGGCCGCGATGACCAGATCGGGGCGGTCGAACTGGATGTAGTGGCTGGCGTCCGGAACCAGCTGGTGGCGACTCCGGGTCGACCACGACGCCTCCTCCTCGTGCAACGTCTTCCAGACGGCCTGGAAGCGATCGCCGTCTTCCTTCGACAGATCGAGGGTCTTGAGCGCCGCGTCGGGCAGCGGCGCCATGGCCGTCAGCACCACGAGCGGCCGGTCGCCGAGGGTCCGGAAGGTGCCGGCCTCGGCCAGGGTCGCGCCGAGGGCGTCGCTCTCGGCCAGCATTCCGGGGAGCGAAGTGCTGGCATAGGCGTTCATCTTCTTCGTCACCATCTCCGGCACGTTCGGGGCGCCCTCGGCCGGCAACGCCACGCGGATCAGGCCGGTCCAGGCCAGGGCCGCCGCCGCCTTGATCCCGGCGGTCGAGGGCGTCATCGGCTTCTTGATCACCTCCGCGAACCGGGTCTCCTGTTCGGGGTGGGAGGCGTCGACGAACACCAGCCCGGCCACCTGGTCGCCGTACTTCTTGGTGTAAGTCATGATGTACGGCCCGCCCAGCGAGTGGCCGACCAGCACGAACGGCCCCGTCTCGCCGGCCGCCGCCAACGTGGCGTGGAGATCCTCGGCGACCGTGACCGCGTTCTGGGGACCGTCCTTCGGATCGCTCCACATGACGCCGGCCCGGTCATAGGCGCAGGCCCGGGTGCCCGCGGCGATCGAATCGTGGACCGTGGTCCAGGAGAGCGACCCGTTGATGTCGAGGCCCGCCTCGAACACCACCGTGGGCGCGCCGGTGCCGCGGCAGTCGAGGTGGATCCGGCGCCCGCCGATGTCGACCAAGGTTCCGGCGGGCGGATGCTCGCGCGCCGCGCGCCGACGGGCCAACGCCTCGTAGCCAGCCCCGACCGTCACCGCCAGGACGAGCAGCCCTACCAGGCCGAGGCCGATGCGCTTGAGCCAGCGGAGGACGGGGGAGCGAGTGGGGGCCGCGGTCATCGACCGCCTCCAATGATGGGGAAGGTGATGAGTGATTCGTGGCCGTTCGGTCCGACGCTGGCCACGCCGAAGAGATGATCGTCGATCAGGATGCCGTCGAGGGTGGCCTGGGTGACGGTGCCCACCCAGCGACTGCTGGTCCACAGCGGCTCGGTGGTATCGCGCCAGTAGATCCGGTAGCCGACGGCGCCCGGGGCGGCCTGCCAACTGAGCGACGTCGAGGCCGACACGCCGCCCCGGAGCCGCACGGCCGTCGGTGGCGGCGGTGCCCAGGCCAGCGCCGCGAGCGTGGCGGCGTTGATCCCCGCGATCCGCGCGGCGTACGGGAAATCGGCCCGATCCGGCACGTCGCCGTACGCAATTCCTTTTTCGGTCCGGACGTTCTGGTGCTGCCGGTTGTAGTTCTCGAACGCCTCGGTGAT
>JAEUJH010000098.1 GCA_016794825.1 Gemmatimonadota bacterium | reverse complement strand
GGTCCAGCCAGCCTCGCTCCAGGCCCGGGTCCGGGCCGTGCTCCGGAGAACCCGGTTGCAGTAGATTGCCCCGATGGCGCGGATCGTCGTCATCGAGGACAACCCCGACAACATGAAGCTGTTTCGAGCCGTGCTCCGCCGCAGCGGGCACGAGGTCCTCGAATTCGCGACCGGGGTGGGGGTGGTCGAGGCCCTCCGGGGCATCGACCCCGATCTGGTCCTGCTCGACATCCAGCTGCCCGATCGGGACGGGTTTCAGGTCGCGACCGACCTCCGGGCGGATCGCGGGCCGGGCCTGCGGATCGTGGCCCTGACCGCCAACGTCCAGCCCGAGGACCGGCACCGGGCCCTGGCCGGCGACTTCGACGGATTCATCCCGAAACCGATCGAGGTGACCCGGTTCCCCGAGCAGGTGGCCCGGGCGGTGGCCGGACTGGCCCCCGAGGGGTAGGTTCGGCCCGGTTTGGCCCGGATCGTGTATCTTGAGGCGGGATCGCCAGGGAACCAGAGACCATGGAAGCCAAAACTCCCGGCAAGGAACCGACCCTCCGGCAAAGCAAGTCCGCCCTGTTGGAAGCGGCTCAGGCGGCCATTGCCGACCAGAAGACCAAGGCCGCCACGGCCCCGCCGCCCGGACTGGTTCCGAGCGGGCATGGACGGACTTGGTTCCGGAGCATCCTGGTGGCGCTGATCCTGACTGGCGGGACGATCCTGGCCCTGCAACCCGGCTGGCTGATCGGGCCGACCCTCCCGGAGGAGAGCGAGGAGATCCAGGCCGCGTCGGCCACGCTGGCCCTGGTCGAGGCGGTGAGCCACGTGAGGGCTTACGCGGCCACGACCGGCCGCCTCCCGACCAAGCTGGCCGATGTCGGGGTCGTCAATCCGGCCATCAGCCTGCGCCCGCTCGAGGGTGGCACCTTCGAGGTCTCGTACCTGAACGGGGGTCAGGCCATCCGCCTCAAATCGACCGATTCGCTCAAGACGCTGGTGGTCGACGCCATTCGTACCCTCCAGCGGCGGACCTGATGCGGCGCAATCGGCGCGGATTCACGATCATCGAAATGCTGATGGTGATGATCGTCCTCGGCCTCCTGTCGGCCATTGCCCTGCTCAAGTTCATCGACTTGCGCGCCACGGCTCGGACCGCGGCGCTGGTCGGCGACTTCCGGGCGGTGACGGTGGCCGTGTTCAACTACTACGCGGACCGGGAGGAGTTCCCGCCGGAGGCGGGCGCGGGATCGGTACCGAACGGGCTCCGGCCGTACCTGTCGGGGAGCCTGGTGAACAGCTTTACGCGGCCGGAGTACGTTCTCGACTACGACAACCTCCGGGTCGACGACACCCCCCTGATCGCCATTTCGGTGACGACGCCGGACGACAAGCTGATGGCCAAGCTGATCGCGTCGTTCTCGACCAAGTCGCCGTTCTTCATGAACGGCAGCAAGCTCAGCTACCTCATCTCCGGTCCCGGCGGCCTCTTCTAGCCGCGGCGGGTCAGACGATCTTCCCCCTGAGGGCCATGACCGACGGGTCGCCCGGGGGGAACTTGGGGTCCATCCGTTCCAACGTCGCCAACACGGTTTCGCCGATCAGCAGGTTCCGGGCGGTCTTCTTGTCGCCCGGGACGAGGTACCAAGGCGCCCACTCGGTGCTGGTCCGGAGGAACATTTCATGATAGGCCTGGGTGTAGTCGTCCCACCGGGCCCGCTCCTTCAAATCGCTCGCCGCGAACTTCCAGTTCTTGTTGGGGTCCTCGAGGCGTTCCTCGAGCTGCTGGCGCTGCTCTTCGCGGGAGATGTGGACCATGAACTTGAGGATGGTGACCCCGTGATCGGTCAGCATCCGCTCGAAGTCGTTGATGTGCTGGTAGCGGAGCCGCCAGAGCGACTCGGGCACGAGCGAATGGACCCGGACCGCCAGCACGTCCTCGTAGTGTGACCGGTTGAAGATCCCGATCATCCCGGCGGCGGGCACCGCCTGGTGCGCCCGCCAGAGGAAGTCGTGGCGCAACTCGAGGGGCGTCGGCTGCTTGAAGGCGGTGACCTGACAGTAGGTCGGATTGAGGTCGCCGAAGACCTTCTTGACGACACCATCCTTGCCCGACGCGTCGCGGCCCTGCAGCACGACCAGGAGCGCCCGGGTCTGCTCGGCTCCGAGCGCCAGTTGCAGGGCTTCGATCCGGGCGCGGATCTGGACCAGCCGGGCCTCGGCTTCCTTGCCCTCGAGCGGACTTTCGGTGGTCGCGGCGGGGTCGGACAGATCGACGGACGCCGGGTGAATCAGCGGTTTGAGTCGGTTTGCCATGCCCTCAACGTAGCGCGACGCGGCAGCGACCTCAACGCTCGCCGAGGATCCGACGACGCCGCGGACTCTTGGCCCACTCGGGGGCGTTCTGGGTCATCGACCGCTCGACCACGGCAGCCATCTGGTCGAGATCGTCCGTGACCGTGAGATACTCGAGATCGCCGACGTCGATGGTCCGCTGCTCCACCATCGTGGTCCGGAGGAACGACAGGAGCGGCGCCCAGTAGTCGGTGCCCATCAGCACCACCGGGAAAGCGCTGATCTTCCGGGTCTGGACCAGAGTCAACGCCTCGAACAACTCGTCGAGGGTACCGAACCCGCCGGGCAGCACGACGAAGGCAAAGCTGTACTTGACCAGCATCACCTTGCGGACGAAGAAGTATCGAAAGGTGATGAACCGATCGACGTAGGGATTGGGCCGCTGTTCCCGGGGCAGTTCGATGTTGCAGCCGATCGACTTCCCGCCCGACTCCCGGGCCCCCCGGTTGGCGGCCTCCATGATCCCCGGCCCGCCACCGGTCATGGTGGTCAGTCCGAGCGTGGCAATCCGGCCGCCGACCTGGCGGCCGAGTTCGTAGTAGGGGTGTCGCTCGGGAAATCGGGCCGAGCCGAAGACGGTGACGCAGGGCCCGACGAAGTGGAGGGCGCGAAACCCCTTGACGAATTCCCGGGCGATGCGGACCACCCGGAGGAACTCGGCGGAGCGGGATCGAGGGGCGCCGAGGAACCGCTCGGTTTCCAGATCCCGGGCGGCGCCCCACTGGCTGGAGACGGACAGATCAGAACCGGTCATGCCGAACGGTGGACCGGGCGAGAGCGAGACGCAAGTTGAGCCGGCCGCCGGGCCGGCCGCCGATCAGCGTCCGGGGCCTGCCAGCGAGCGCTGCAGCTGGAGCCACAGCCGCCCCTGCCGCGGGGCATCGGCGCCGAATTTTCCGTCGGAGAAGAACTTGCTCTTCCCTCGATAGCGCGCCTGCCAGCCATGGGTGGAGCCGGAATCGATCCGGACGATGCACCCGTTGGCGGCCTTGCCGGTGGGCCCGAGGAACGGGGCGACCACCTTGTCCACGTGGCGGTAGGTCTTGCCCGTCAACGCATCCTTGAGCGCTCGGTACGTGACGTGGTTGGCCTTGGCGATGCGGGCGACGGGGTAGTAGCCCATTTCATGGGCCGCTCGCCGCACGTCGGCGACGAATTCTTCGTTGAGCTTGGCGGATCCGTGGCGGGATCCATGCCGAGGTGGAACGGCAATGGGAGACATCCTGACTTGACGCACTCCGGTATGGGGTCGAATCAGGGCCTGGTCCGATCGAAACGCACCCCGTGGCGCCCGACGGTGGGTCGGCGATCGTTCTCAGGTCGGTGATGGTATTGCTGGCGACACCCCGGCAGCGGGGGCGCCCCTACAAAATAACAACTGTGGCTTTCCCAGGGGAGGTGGGTGGTCACCCTCGCGGATCAGTTACCGAGACACAGTAGCGAATCATGAGACACACTTCAACCAGACTTGCGCTGGCAGCGAAGTCCGACCAAGAAAGTCGGCGGTCCATCTCGCTTTTTCCGCCCGAGCGGACAAGATTGAGCCATGCTCCTTCGGGCAATCCGTTCCCTGTTCCTGCTCTGGTCGGCCTTGGCGCTCCTCGTCTCGAACGCCGCGGCCGGTACCAGTGTTGTCCAGGACGCGACCCGCCACTGCGAGCACCAGGACGCCCGTCAGCACGGACAGCATCAGACACCCGCCCCGGATTGCGGGCAGGCCGATTCCTGTTCGGATTGCGCGACCCCGGCCTGCCGCGACACCACGCATTGCGGCGGCAGTTCCGCCGGGGTGCCCGAGCCGGCGACCGGCCGGTCTTCGGCCACCGCGCCCTACCGCGTGATCGGCGCCCCGCCGACGGCGCTTTCCTCCCTCTCGACCGCTCCACCTACGCACCCTCCGCTCCTCGGCCGCTGAGTCCGCCCCGGCCGGGTTCGCCGTGACCCCGGCCTCGAACTCGAGCAGCACGAGGTCATTCCATGTTGTCGTTGGCCCCGCTCATCGCGGTCGGATTGTCGGCGCTCGCCGGCTCCGACACGACGCGAACTCGGTGGACCATGGCCGAATACCTGGCCGTGGTCGACGCCGCCCATCCGGAGCTGATCGTCGCCCGCGAACGCGCGCGGGCCGCTGAGGCGAGGATCGGCCCGGCCCGGCGGCCGCCGGACCCGATGGTCGAACTCGGAATCATGAATCGGTCGCTCCCCGGCCTGGGCCGCAGTTCGCCCGTCGCCATGGACCAGATCCGGTTTTCCCAGGTGGTGCCGATCCCCGGACGGCTCGGCGCCGCCACCGACGCGGCGCGGGAGCGGGCCGCGGCGGAATCCGGGATGGCGGAGGAGACTCGCTCGCAGGTTCGGTGGCGAGCCGCCACCACGCTGATCGAACTCGATCGCCTGGATCGGACCCGGGCGCAGGTGCTCGCGCTCCGGCCGTCCCTGGAGGCACTCCAAGAAGTGGCGCGAGCTCGATACGCCGCCGGACAGGCCGACCACGCCGATGTGATCATGGCCCAACTGGAGGCGGCCCGGCTGGGCGAAGAGCTCGTCATGCTCGAGACCGATCGCGGCATGGCCGTCGCGCGTCTCAACGCGATGGCCCTTCGGCCGCCGACGGCGCGAATCGATACCGTGGTCGTCCCCGCCCCGCCTGACTCGCTGCCGCCCCTCGAACGGCTCCTGTCCCGAGCAGACGCCGACCGTCCCCTGCTGACCAGCCGTCGCGCGGCGCTCAACGCCGCTCGTTTCGAACGCCGGCGTGCCGCGGTCGAGCGCTGGCCGGACCTCGAGGTGGGCGTCGTGTACGGGCAGCAACCGATGGCCGGCGGTGGAACCGATCGGATGGTCTCCCTGATGGTGGGTGCCTCGCTGCCGATCTGGTCGGGAAGCCGGCAGCGGCAGATGCGGCAAGAGGCCGAGGCCATGGAGCGGATGACCGCCGCGGACCTGACCGCGGCGCAGGCCGAGACCGGCGCCCGCCTGGCCGAGTTGGAGGCCGAGTTTGCCGGTGCCCGGCAGTTGGAGACGCTCTACCGGGGAACGTTGGTCCCGCAGGGACGCGCCGCGGCGGCGTCGGCCCTGGCCGGGTACCGAACCGGGAGCGTCAGTTTCGAAACCGCCCTGTCGAGTCAGCTCGCCGTCGCGCGCGCCGAGCTCGAACTCGTCGGCTTCTCGGCCCGGCGCGCCCGGATTGCCGCGGAAGTCGAGTATCTCGTCGCGGAAGGAGCCCTCCGATGACCCCGTCCTCTCCGTTCCAACCCGCCCGTCCCCGCCCCATGCTCGGCTGGGTGGTGATCGGGCTGGCCGCGGCGGGCGCGGCGTTCCTGGTCTGGCGCTGGTCCGGCCGCTCGACGCCGACGACGCACGCCGGCGGACACGACATGAGCACGATGGCGACGGGCTCGGGCAGCGCGCGCGAAGTGACCCTCGGCGCCACTGATCAGCGGCTGATCGGCATCACCTTCGCCGCGGTGGATACGGCCCCGCTGGCGCGGCGGGTCCGCACGGTGGGGATCGTCGCCACCGACGAGTCGCGCCTGGCCGCCGTGAGCGCCAAGGTCGACGGCTGGGTGGAGCGACTGACGGTGGACTTTACCGGGGAGCGGGTGTCCCGGGGTCAGGTCCTCCTCGAACTCTACTCGCCGATGGTGGTGGCCGCGCTCGAGGAGCTGCTGCTCGGTCACCGCCTGCTCCGCGACCTGGCCGACGGAACGCCGGAGGCCCGCCGGGCGGCGGAGGACCTGATCGCCGCCTCGCGCCGACGGCTCGGCTACTGGGACGTTCCGGCGGAGACGATCGCCCGGGTCGAAGCGACCGGGGTTCCGGTCCGAACCTTCCCGGTGGCGGCACCCTCGGACGGCTTTGCGCTCGAGAAGGCGGTGGTGGTCGGACAACGGGTCATGGCTGGCGAGGCGCTCTACCGGTTGGCCGACCTCACCACGGTCTGGATCGAGGGCGAGGTGTACGAGCGCGATCTCGGTTCGCTCCGTCCGGGCGACCAGGCGGTGGCCCGATTCACCGCCCTGCCCGGCGTCGTTCGAAACGGGCGGGTGGCCTACCTCTACCCGGTGGTCGACGCCGCCACCCGGACGGCGCGGATCCGGGTCGAGGTCTCGAATCGGGACCTGGCCCTCCGGCCCGGGATGTACGCCACGCTCGAGGTGGACGGTCCGCCCCGGCCGGCGCTGTCGATCCCCCGCTCGGCCGCGCTGGTGACCGGTCAGCGGACCCTGGTGTTCCTGAAGCGGGCCGATGGTCGGTTCGAGCCGCGGGAAGTGACGCTCGGTCCGCCCGACGACGATCGCTACGAAGTCCTGGCCGGCCTCGCCCCGGGCGACACGGTGGTCGCGTCGGGGACCTTCCTGCTCGACGCCGAGTCCAACCTCGGCACGATGCTGGGCGGCATGGGCGGGATGCCCGGCATGGACATGGCGCCGGCGCCGGCCAAGGCCCCGTCGCCCGCCCCGCCCCGGACCCGGTGAGGCCCCGATGCTCGAGCGACTGATTCGCTGGTCCGTCACCAATCGGGTCCTGGTGGCGTTAGGCGTCCTGGCGGTGACGCTGGCGGGGCTGGTGGCGATCCGCCGGACGCCCCTGGAGGCCCTGCCCGACCTGAGCGACGTCCAGGTGATCGTCCAGGCGGAGTTCGCCGAACAGGCGCCCCGGATCGTGGAAGATCAGGTGACGTATCCGATCGCGGCG
>JAEUJH010000090.1 GCA_016794825.1 Gemmatimonadota bacterium | reverse complement strand
CAGTCCGGCATCGGGCGCTGGGCCGTCCTCTCCGCCGGATTCGACGAGCGGGTCCCGGCCACCATGATCAACCGGTACTGCGGTTCCGGACTCGAGGCGGTCAACCTGGTCGCCGGCAAGGTCATGGCCGGCCAGATCGATCTCGGCATCGGCGGCGGTCTCGAGTCGATGTCCCGGACCCCGATGGGTTCGTCCGGGTTCCCGGCCGGCACCGATCCCCTCCTCGCCGCGGAGTTCAACTTCGTGCCCCAGGGCGTGTCGGCCGACCTGATCGCCACCCGGCAGGGGTACACCCGCGCGCAGCTCGACGGCTTTGCGGTCGAGTCCCAGCGCCGGGCCAAAGCGGCGTGGGACAACGGCTGGTTTGCCCGGTCGGTCGTGCCGGTGCGGGATCGCAACGGCCTCGTCATCCTCGACCGCGACGAACATCTCCGCCCGGAGTCGACCGTCGAGAGCCTCGGCAAACTGGAACCGTCGTTTGCCAAGGTGGCCAAGCTGGCCGGTTTCGACCGGGTGGTGCTGCAGCGCTATCCCGACATCGAACGGCTGGAACACTTCCATCACGCCGGCAACTCCAGCGGCATCGTCGACGGGGCGGCCGCCGTGCTCCTCGGCAACCAGACCGCCGTCGACCGCACCGGCATCAAGCCGCGCGCCCGGATCCGGGCCTTCGCGGCCTGCGCCGAGGATCCCTGCATCATGCTCACCGGGCCGGCCGAGGCCTGCCGGATCGCGCTCCGCAAGGCCCGGATGAACCCGAGCGACGTCCACCTCTGGGAAATCAACGAGGCCTTCGCCTCGGTCGCGCTCTACTTCATGGAAAAACTCCACCTCGATCACGCCAAGGTGAACGTCAACGGCGGCGCCATCGCCATGGGCCACCCCCTCGGCGCCACCGGTGCCATCATCCTCGGCACCCTCCTGGACGAGCTGGAGCGCCGCAATCAGGCCGTGGGCGTCGCGACCCTCTGCGTCGCCGGCGGCATGGCCGTCGCCACCGTGATCGAGCGAGTCTGACATGCCTAACCACATCTTCACCGAGATCGACGGCGACGGCATCGCCACGGTCACCTGGAACATCGCGGGGAACACCCCCAACGTCTTCAACGACGCCACCATCGGCGAGTTCGTCCCGGCCATCCAGGCGGTGATCGCCGATCCGGCCGTGAAGGGCATCGTCATCGCGTCCGCCAAGAGCGATTTCATCGTCGGCGCCGACCTCTCGATGCTCCTCGCCGCGCGGACCATGACCCGGGCCCAGTTCTACGACCGGGTCCGCTCGATGCAGCAGCTCTTCCGGACCCTGGAGACCTGCGGCAAGCCGGTCGTGGCCGCAGTCAACGGCACCGCCGTCGGCGGCGGTTTCGAACTCTGCCTGGCCTGCCACGCCCGGGTCGTCGCCGACGACCCGGCCCTCCGGGTCGGGCTGCCGGAAGTGTCCCTCGGACTGCTGCCCGGCGCGGGCGGCACCCAGCGGATGCCGCGGCTGATCGGCGCGCGCGAGGCGATCGGCCTCATCACCCAGGGCAAGACCATCCCGGCCAAGAAGGCGCTCGAGCTGGGCCTCGTCTCCGAGGTTGTTCCGCCCGCCCACGTCCTCGGCCGCGCCAAGGAACTGGCCCGCTCGGTCGAGCCGATCCAGCCCTGGGACAAGAAGGGCTTCCGCCTGCCCGGCGGCGACGTGATGAGCCCCGCGGGGGTGGAGACCTTCATGGGCTCCAACGCCATGATCACCCGCGAAACCTGGGGCAACTACCCGGCGCCCCGGCTCGCCACCTACGCGATCTACCACGGGCTCCAGACCACCATCGACTCCGGCGCCAAGATCGAGGCCCGCGGGTTCGTCGAACTGGTGTTCCATCCCAAGAGCCAGGCGATGGTCCGCACCCTCTTCTTCAGCATGGGCGAGGCCAAGCGGCTCAAGACCCGGCCCAAGGGCGTGCCCACCGCCGAGTACCGCAAGGTGGGCGTCCTCGGCGCCGGCTTGATGGGCCATGGCATTGCCCACGCCGCCGCCACCAACGGCATCGAGGTGGTGCTCCTCGACGTCGATCGCGCCGCGGCCGACAAGGGCAAGGAGCGGATCGGCGCCATCGTGATGGAAGCGGTCAAGAAGGGCCGGATGTCCGAGGCCAAGGCCCAGGCCGCGATGAACCGGATCACCCCGACGTCGTCGTTCGCCGACCTGGCCGACTGCCAGCTCATCGTCGAGGCGGTGTTCGAGAAGCGGGAACTCAAACGCGACGTCACCGAGAAGACCGAAGCCGTGGTGGCGGCCGACACGATCTTCGGCAGCAATACCTCCACCCTGCCGATCACCGGCCTGGCCCAGGCCAGCCAGCGGCCCGATCAGTTCATCGGGCTCCATTTCTTCTCGCCGGTCGAGAAGATGCCGCTGGTGGAAGTGATCCTCGGCGAAAAAACCAGCGACGCCACCCTGGCCAAGTCCCTCGATTTCGTGAAGGCCATCGGCAAGACGCCGGTGGTGGTCCGCGACGGCCGCGGCTTCTTCACCAGCCGGGTCTTCGGCACCTACGTCACCGAGGGCATCTCGATGCTGGCCGAGGGCGTCGATCCCCGCCTCCTCGACAACGCCGGCCGCCTGGCCGGCATGCCGATGGGCGCCCTGACCGTGGCTGACATGGTCAACATCGACCTCTCGTACAAGATCCGGGAACAGACCAAGGCCGACCTCGGCGACAAGTACGTCCCGATGCCGTCCGACCGGGTCATCGACTTCATGGTCAAGGCGGGTCGCTACGGCCAGAAGACCAAGGCCGGGTTCTTCGACTACACCGACGGCGGCGAGAAGCGGCTCTGGCCCGAGCTCACCACTCACTTCCCGCCCGCGCCGCACCAGCCGTCGCTCGAGGAGGCCAAGCGCCGGCTCCTCCACATCCAGGCCATCGAGACGCTGCGCTGTCTGGAGGAGGGCA
>JAEUJH010000078.1 GCA_016794825.1 Gemmatimonadota bacterium | reverse complement strand
GGCGCCGACGAACTCTTCCTGGGCTATGATCTCTTCAAGGAAGTGCTGGTCCGCCGCTTCTGTCTCCGGCAGCCGGAGTCGTCGCGGCGGCCCCGGCTGTTCCGCCGCCTCTATCCGTATCTCCAGGACGCCGGTCGCGCCGGCGACCTCTGGGGCCGGTTCTTCCTCCAGGCTGGCCCGACCGACGACCCGCTGTTCTCGCACCGGCCCCGGTTCAACCTGAGCGGGTCGATCCGCGATTTCTACGCGCCGGGCTTCCGGGCCGCGACCCAGCTGCACGACCCGCTCGCCGAGCTGGTCGACACCCTGCCGCCCGAGTTTTCCGACTGGTCGCCGATGAACCGGGCCGCGTATCTCGAGTTGGATACCCTGCTGGCGGGCTACCTGCTCGCCGCCCAGGGCGACCGGATGACGGCGGCGCACGGGGTCGAAGGTCGGTATCCGTTCCTCGACCATCGGCTGTTCGAGTTCGCCGCGGCGCTGCCCGAGTCGCTCAAGCTCCGCGGTCTCCGCGACAAGCGGGTGCTCCGGGCCTGGGCCCGAACCGTGCTGCCCCCCGCGGCAGCGGCGCGGCCGAAGCAGCCGTATCGGGCGCCCGACGCGGGCTCGTTCTTCGCGCCGCACGCCGCCTCGTGGCTGCGCGACGTGGTCTCGCCGGAGCAACTCGAGCGGACGGGGGTCTTCAACCCCGCGGCGGTGGCGGGCCTGATCCGTCGCGGCGAGGCCGGCCGGGTGACCGGCGCGCGCGAGGGCCAGGCGCTGACGGCCGTCCTCTCGACCCAGTTGTGGCACCAGCAGTTCGTGGCGGAACCCCGGCAGAGCCAATTGACCGGGACGCCGGATGTGCGACTCACGGATCGGACCGCCGCCGCCGCGGTGGCGTAGCGGCCGATCGGACGTTCTTCTCAGGGAGACGGTGTGACGGAATCGGAAGTCGTTGCCAAGGTGCGCGAGTTCATCGTCGACAACCTGCTCTACATGCGGCCCGGCTTCGTCCTCGGCGACGACGACCGGCTGCTGGAGGGCCGGATTCTCGATTCGATGGGCGTGGTCGAGGTGCTGACGTTCCTGACGACCGAGTTCGGGATCCGGGTGCCCGAAGCGGACATCCGGGAGTCGAACTTCGGGAGCCTGCGGGCCATTGCCCGGTACGCGATGGAGTCCCTCACCGCGACCAAGGGAGCGTGATCGGGCCGCCCTTCCACGGCGCCGGCGGCCCCCGTTAGGTTACGCCCCGACCGGCAACTCGAGGGTCGGCCGGTTCGAGGGGCGGTAGCTCAGTTGGGAGAGCACCTGCTTTGCAAGCAGGGGGTCACCGGTTCGATCCCGGTCCGCTCCATCCGCATCGACAACACCGACGCCCCGCCACGGTCCGATCCGCGGCGGGGCGTCTCGCTTTCCCGCTCCCCTCAACAGATCCGCGGCAGTTGCTCGCCGAGCGACGGCGCGATGACCCGGGTGGCGCCGATCCCGGTGCGGGCCATCAGCAAGCCGGGATGGTCGGCCGTCATGGCGCCGATCAGCCGGGCGTCCCGGCCCGCCGGGTGGCTCCGCATGGCGGCCAGGACCCGGTCGGCGCAGGCCGGGTCGACGATCGCCACGAGTTTCCCCTCGTTGGCCACGTGCAGCGGATCGAGACCCAGCATCTCGCACGCCGCCTGGACGGGGCCCGTCACCGGAATCCTCGGCTCCTCGACCATGACGCCGACCCGCGACCGGCCCCCGATCTCGTGGAGCGCCGCCGCGAGCCCGCCGCGGGTCGGGTCGCGGAGCGCCCGGATCGCGCCGGGAGGCGCGGCGTCCAGCATGGCGGCGACGAGCCCATGGAGTGGCTGGCAGTCGCTCACGATCGGGCTCTCGAACGCCAGGCCCTCCCGCACGCTCATGATCGCCATCCCGTGGTCGCCGATGGTCCCGCTCACCAGGACGAGGTCGCCCGGACGGGCTCGATCGGGTCCGATCTCGACCCCGTCGGGAATGAAGCCGATCCCGGCGGTGTTGATGTAGCACTGGTCGCCGTGACCTCGCTCCACCACCTTGGTGTCGCCGGTGACGATCTGGACCCCGGCGGCGCGGGCCGCGGCCGCCATCCGGGTCACCACCCGGCCGAGCGCGTCGAGGGGAAGGCCCTCCTCCAGGATGAACCCGGCCGAGAGGTAGCGCGGCACCGCCCCCCGCATCGCGAGGTCGTTGACCGACCCGTTGACCGCCAGTTCGCCGATCGACCCGCCCGGAAAGAACAGCGGCCGCACCACGTACGAATCGGTGGTGAAGGCCAGCCGCCCGGCGGCGGGCGGAAGGACGCTGGCGTCGCCCAGGGCATCGAGCGCCGGATTGCCGAAGGCGGGCAGGAAGACGTGTTCGACCAGTTCGGCCGACAGCCGGCCCCCGCCCCCATGCCCGAGGACGATGGTGGGATAGTCGCGGAGCGGCAGCGGGCAGGTCCAGGACTCGAGGTCAGCCATCGGTTCCGCCGCCGGCCGCCCCGGGCAGGGGCCGGTAGTGATAGTACGCCGCGCAGGCCCCCTCGCTCGACACCATGGTTGCGCCTAACGGCGTCCGCGGGGTGCACTCCTTCCCGAAAGCCTCGCACTGGTGCGGTTTGAGGGTCCCCTGGAGCACTTCGCCCGCCCGGCACCGGGCCGGCTCGACCGTCCGGATGGCGCCGACATCGAACCGGGCCTCGGCGTCGAACGGGCGATACGCCTCGGTCAGTCGCCAGCCGCTCTTCGGAATGACCCCGATCCCCCGCCAGGCCCGGTCGGTTGCCTCGAACACCTCGGCCAGCAGCGCCTGCGCCGGTCGGTTGCCTTCCTCGGTCACCGCCCGCGGATAGGCGTTCTCGACCTCCGCCCGGCCCGCCTCGAGCTGACGGACCGCCCGCCGGATCCCCTCGAGCAGATCGAGCGGCTCGAAGCCGGTCACCACGATCGGCACCGACCACTGCCGGGCAATCGGCGGATACTGCCAGTAGCCCATGACCGAGCAGACGTGCCCCGCCGCCAGGAACCCCTGCACCCGTCGAGTCGGGGAGGACAGGATGGCCTCGAGCGCCGGCGGCACGAGCACATGGGACACCAGCATCGAGAAGTTGCGGAGCCCTTCCCGACGGGCCAGGTGGAGGGCCATGGCGTTGGCCGGAGCCGTCGTCTCGAAGCCGATCCCGAAGAAGACGACCTCCCGATCGGGGAACTGCCGCGCCAGGCGGAGCGCGTCGAGCGGCGAGTACACGATCCGCACGTCGCCGCCTTCGCTCTTGACCCGGAACAGGTCCTTCTCACTCCCCGGCACCCGGACCATGTCGCCAAAGGAACAGAAGATGACCCCGGGCCGGGCGGCGATGGCCAGCGCCTTGTCGATCAGCTCGAGCGGGGTCACGCACACCGGGCACCCCGGACCGTGCACCAGCTCGAGTTCCGGCGGCAGCAGCTGGTCGATCCCGTTGCGGATGATCGAGTGGGTCTGGCCGCCGCAGACCTCCATCAGGACCCAGGGTCGAGTGACCGACCTGCGGATGTCGGCCGCCAACGACCGGGCGGCCGGCCCATCCCGGAACTCGGTCAGGTACTTCACGGCGTCAGGCGGTGGAGGGCGGCGCCTGCCAGCCCGGAATCGGGCAGGCCGGCGGACTCTGCTCGGCGGGATCGACCTGGCCCAGTTCTTCGTCCAGCAGGCCGAGTTCCCGGAACATCCGGAGGGATTCGAGGGCCGACGCCTCATCGAGCTTGGTGATGGCGAATCCGACGTGGACGATGGTGTAGTCACCCACCGCGAGGTCGGGCAGATAGGCCAGGCAGACATCCTTGCGGATCCCGTCGAAGTCGACCTTGCCCATCCGGACGCCGTCGGATTCGCCGTAGATCTCGATCACCTTGCCGGGGACGCCAAGACACATCGGAGAGCCCCTCTGAAGAGACCTTGAGATCTTAACTCGAAACCCCGGCGCCGCCCTAGAGGGTTCGCGGCCGTTCGAAGGGATTTTCAGAGTGGGCGCGGGGAAAACCTCACGAACCAGTGTCCCACGGATGGGAACAGGTGACCTCGTTTGAGGACACTTCGACCGGGTCCACCCCAACCACTCGCGTCTATGTCGTTGCGGTTCAACGTGTTACACGCAGGCGTTCAAGTGGAACGAAACTTCCAATGGGACTCGCGCGAGCGCCCCCGAAGAAGTCGCAACGCCGGACCGAGTCGAGTGCCCAATGTTCCTTCAGCCCAATCTCCGCCTGTCGCCCACGGTTCTCGCGACCACGATCGCCGCGCTCGTGGCCCGACCGATCGCCACCACGCCGTCGGAACTGCCGCCCCGCACCACCAGCACCGAGACGCAGTCGAGCCGCTCGTCGGAGTCGTAAGCCAATCGGGGGGCACTATTTTGCGGGCCATGACCTCGGTGGCCGCTCCCCGCTTTCCCCGCTACGTCGCGATCGGCGACAGCTCGACCGAAGGACTCGATGACCCGGATGGCCGGGGCGGCTACCGGGGGTGGGCCAACCGCCTGGCCGAACGACTCGCCGCCGCTCAGGGTTCGGTGCTCTACGCCAATCTCGGCATTCGGGGTCGCACCACGCGCGAGATCCGGGACGAACAACTGGCCCGGGCCGTCGCGATGGAGCCGACCCTGGCCACGTTGTTTTCGGGCACCAACGATGTCGTGGCGAGGCGATTCGACGCGGACCGGGTGGCCGCGGACGTCGAGACCATGCAGCGGGCCCTGGTCGAAGCGGGGGCCACGGTGCTGACGTTTACCCTGCCGGATTTGACCCCGGTCATGCCGCTGGCCCGGCTGATCGTGCGCCGGGTCGAGGCGCTCAATACGGCGCTACGGGACGCATCGGCCCGCTCGGGTGCCATCCTGGTCGACGTGGCAAAGCACCCGGTGGCGTCCGACCCGCGCCTCTGGAGCGAGGATCGGCTCCACGCCAACGCCCTGGGGCACGCCCGGATCGCGCAGGCGCTGGCCCACGCCATCGGCCTGCCGGATGCGGGCGCCGATTGGGCCGCCCCGCTACCAGCCGTCGAACGGCCGGGCCTCGGCGCGGTGATGGCCGCCGAGTGGCGGTGGACCCGTCGCCATCTGGCACCGTGGATCTGGCGCCACCTGCGGGGCATTTCATCCGGCGACGGCGTCGACGCCAAGCGGCCCGCGTTGTCCGAGATGGTCGGGTAGGTCCAGCGGTCAGCGTTCGGCGGTCAGCGTTCGGCGGCCACCGGTCAGCGTTCGGCGGCCACCGCGGCCGCCGCCAGGTTGGCCAGTTCCTCCCGATAGACCCGCCGCAACATCGGCGGCGCGAGCAACCGCTCGACCAGACCGCGGAGGCCCGACGTATCCCACGCCGTCCGGATGGTGACCGAGGCCCGCGGACCTGCCCCCGTCGCCGGCGCCACCTCGAAGGTGGTCACGCTGCCGCGATCGAGATCCGTCTCCACCAACCGGCGGCCCGGCTCCGGCTCGGTGATTTCGGCTCGGACCCGCCGAGCCGGCCCGCCAAGCCGAACCTCGAACGCGATGACCGTCCCAGCCCCGACCCCACCGCGCTCGACCGTCAGCGGTCCGAAGTACCGGCGCGGCAGGATGGCGGGGTGACTGACCCGGTAATCCGCCAGGATCCGGTACACCGTCTCGGCCTTCGCGTCGATGACCGTCCCCTCCGACACCTCGACTCGCATGACGCCCCGCCCGGAAATGGTCGGCGGTAGATTACTGCCGAACCCGCCTTCGAGCCACATCACATGCATCGCCGCGACTTCATGCTGGCCGCCGCCGGCGGAACGGCCCTGCTCCGCCCCGACGCCCTGGCCACCGTGGAACGGGCGGTGGACCGGGCGGCCGGCGCCTCGCCCGAAGACCTCGCGCAGGACGAGACGTTCTGGCTGACGATCCGCCAGGCCTTCACGCTCGACGAGAACCACATCAACCTCAACAGCGGGAGCGTGAGCCCGGCCCCCCGGGTCGTCGCCGAAGCGATGAACCGGTACTGGACCATCACCAACATGAGCCCGTCGTTGTACGTCGACGACCTGCTCTATCCCGAGGTCGAGCTGGTGCGCCAGCGGCTGGCCGCCGCGTTCGGGTGCGACCCGGAGGAACTGGCCCTGACCCGGAACACCTCGGAATCGCTCCTGACGGTCCAATTCGGGCTCAAGCTCGCG
>JAEUJH010000929.1 GCA_016794825.1 Gemmatimonadota bacterium | reverse complement strand
GTACATCCCGGTGACGTCGATTTCCCGGGTGGCGCCGGTGGGCCGGCCTTTGGGATCGATCGGCACGTTGGGGAACCCGACGTCGACGATCCGGACGATCCGGTTGTTCTCGATGACGATGTCGACGGGACCGCGGGTCGGCCCCCCGGTGCCGTCGATCAGGTTGGCGCCCCGGACGATCAGCCGGGCCCAGGGCCCTTCGCCCTCGGCTCGGGGTGGGGCGCCTTTCATGCCTTCGGAGGATACGAGACCGGCGGCCTGAGCGGCCGCCGGGAGCGGGACCACGGCCGCCGCCAGCAGGACGAGCGCGGTTCGAAGAGTGATTTTCATGGGCCGAAGCTACGGCCCGGCTCGATCCGCCGGAAGGCGGCGGCCGGGGCCGCGCGGGCCGGGGGCTCCGCGATCAGCCCGCCGATTTGAGCAGGGCGACGAGTTGATCGAGCGCCGCGCCCCACCCCTGGGAAAAGCCCATCGCCTCGTGGGTGTCCCGCCCCGCGGGATCCCGGTGCATCACATGCGCGCGGTACCGGGTTCCCTTCCCCTCGGCGGAGAACGTGAGGATGCAGGTGAACACCGGGACACCGTCGGGCACCGAGGCGGGTCGGAAACCGGCCGTCATCAGCCCGGTCCAGACGAGCCGTTCGTTCGGCACGACTTCGAGGTAGCAGCCCTCGTTGTCGTGCCGTTCGCCATTGGGTCCCTCCATGACCGTGCGGAACTTGCCACCCGGACGGAGATCGATTTCGCACTGGGTCGTCCGCCAGGGTTTGGGACAGAACCAGGGCATGAGATGCTCGGGCTGGGTCCAAGCGCGGAAGACGAGCTCCCGCGGGACGTCGACCACGCGATCGAGGACGAGATCGAGGGCATCGTTGACTGGCGTGGAAACGGTCGGACGGGTCATCGGCGGGACTCCTGAAGGGACAGCAGGTGAGCGTCGAGCTGGTCGAGACGGGCGGTCCAGAGGTCGCGCTGGACCTCGAGCCAGTGCCGGGCGGTGTCCATGGCGCCGGGCACCAGTTCCCAGGTGCGGACGCGGCCCTGTTTGTGGCTCCGCACGAGGCCGGCGTCCCGCAGGACGTCGAGATGCTGGGTAAACGACGGCAGCGCCATCCGCGACGACCGGGCCAGCGTCATGGTGGGACACGCGCCCCGCCCGAGCCGCTGGACGACCCCGCGGCGGGTGGGGTCGGACAGGGCGTAGAAGACCCGGTCGAGCGGGGTTGGCCTCGGATGCCGGCGGGGCGACGATAACTTAGGCATACGCCTAAGTATTATCGCCGTCCATCCCGTCCGCAAGGGTACTGATTTCCGTCACCCGTCAGACGAAGAAGTCACGCATCAGTTCGTCTTCCCGGACACCGGGCTGCCGGTATCGGGAAAAGTCCGTGACGCCCGCCGATCGGAGGGCATCCTCGTCGAGGCAGAAGTTGCCGGTGAATTCGCGACTCGGCCGGGTGAGAATGACATGCGCCGCGTCGGCCATGATCTCGGTGGTGCGACAGGTCTTGCGGGCCTCCTGGCTCACGATCAGCCGGATGGCCTCGGTGTCGATGCCGGTCCGGGGCCAGAGGGCGTTGACCGCGATGCCGTCCTTCCGGAACTCCTCGTGCATCCCGAGCACGCACATGCTC
>JAEUJH010000968.1 GCA_016794825.1 Gemmatimonadota bacterium | reverse complement strand
TACAGGAGCATGGCCAGCATCGGGCGTCACCATCCCACCAGCAGTTTGGTCGCGAGGATCGTTCCGGCCAGCAAGAAGATACCTCGAACCACCCGGGTACCGAACCGGCGGCCCAGGCGGGAGCCGAGATAGCCGCCGGTGACGGCGCCCGCGGTGGCCGGCACCGCCAGGCCCGGGTCGAACGCCCCCTGAGCCGCGTACGACACCGCCGCCACCCCGCACCAGGCCGCGGCCATCAGATAGTAGTGTCCGAGCGCCCGGAGCAGGTCGAACCCCCGGCCGAAGCAGAGCAGCAGCGTCGTGGCGATCGAGTTGCCGCTGCCGAGCAGCCCCTCGTAGAACCCGAGCGGCGCGGCCAGCAGCACGGTGGGCCGCCGAGCGAGCCGGGGCGTGGTCTCGGTGGCGCCGAAGGCGGGCCGAACGGCCAGGCCGACGACGACCACCACCATGACGGCCCCGACCGCCCGCTTCAGCCGCACGGGATCGAGCGAGGTGGTGACGGTCGCGCCAAGCGCCGCCATGATGACGCCGACCCCGATCATCCCCGCCAGCAGCGGCCAGTCGACTGGACGGCCTCGCAGGTAGTTGCGGGCCCCGACCAGGGTCCAGAACGTGCCCGCGATCTTGTCCGTTCCGATCGCGACCGGCAGCGGCACCCCAAGCGCGATCCAGGTCGGCGTGGTGAGGAGCGACGAACTGCCGCCACTCATGGCGCTGAGGAGGGTTGCCCCGCAGGCAATGGCGAAGATCAGGCCCGCTCGCGCCACCGGGCCGCCCCGCGCTCGAGGTACTGCCCGAACCGGGTCGGATCGATGTTGGCGCCACACACCACCAGGCCGACTCGCTTGCCGCCGATCCGGGCGCGGAGCGGTCCGAGCGCCGCCGCGGTGGTGGCGGCGCCAGCGGGCTCGACCGCGAGCTTCATCCGGTCGAAGAGGAGATACAGCCCCTCGGTCAGTTCCTCGTCGTCGACGAGCACGACGTCGTCGACGAACCGCTGGATCAGCCCGAGGCTGTACGGCAGCGAAAACGGCGGGCTCAGGCTGTCGGCGATGGTGGACACACCAACCGCCTGTTCCGGGTGGCCCGAGGCCAGACTCCGCTTGATCACGTCGTTGCCGCGCGGCTCCACCCCGTAAACCAAACATCCCGGCTTGATCTGCTTGACCGCGGCGGCCACCCCGCCAATCAATCCGCCTCCGCCGATCGGCACGACCACGACGTCGAGATCATCGAGCTGCCGCAGCAGTTCCAGGCCCAGCGTCGCCGTCCCGGTGGCGGTCCGGATCCCCTCGAAGGGATGGACGAACGACCGACCCTCGGCCTGCTCGATCTGCTTGACCAGCGCAAAGGCCTCGGCCACGTCCTCGGCCAGGACCACTTCGGCGCCGAACCGATGACAGACCGCCACCCGGGCCGGGCTGGCCGTCCGGGGCATGACCACCTTGGCGGTCGTGCCGACCGTGGCGGCCGCGTAGGCCACCGCGGCCGCGTGGTTGCCGGCGCTGACCGCGGTCACGCCTCGCTTGACCTCGTCGGCGGTGAGCGAGAGTATGTTCATGACCGCGCCTCTGGCCTTGAACGTTCCCGAGTGCTGGAACAGCTCCAGCTTGAGGAGGACGTCGGTACCGGAGTCCAGGGTGCGGCGGAGCAGGTCGTCGCGCCACTCCCACACGGGGGTCTCGCGGACGAAGGGGGCAAGGCGGGCGGCGGCGGCCGTGATGGCGGCCAGCGTCGGGGGCGCGTCGGTCATCGGGCGGCCGTGGGGGTTTCAGGGGACCGCGCGCCCTGGCGTGTCAGGTTGGCGACGGAGCAGGGGTCGGGTCGGAGCGGTGGCATGAGGAGGATGAAGATGGCATCGATCATCGTACGAACGCTACTTGCCGCCAGTCTGGCGGCGCTGGCCGGGTGCAATCGGCCCGTGGAAACCGACGTCGACCCCAACGCGCCGACGTTCCTGGTCGTGGAAAACCAGTCCTTCCCGGACATGACGATCTACGTCCTCGAAGGTGGGCGCCGGGTCCGCCTCGGCACCGTCACCGGCAACTCCACCAACCGGTTTACGCTGCCCAAGTACCTGATCCGGACCCTGACCAGTCTCCGGTTCCAGGCCGATCCGATCGGCAGCAACCGGGCCCCGGTGTCCGACGAGAT
>JAEUJH010000965.1 GCA_016794825.1 Gemmatimonadota bacterium | reverse complement strand
GGGTCCGGACGTGGTGTTCCTCTGCGCGGCCGTGGTGGGCCGGATGCCGTCGGCCCAGGCGGCGGGGCTGGCCGTGGCCACCAACGTGTCCGGCGTCAACAACGTCCTCCAGCTCTGCAAGCGGGTCGGCGCCAAGTGCGTCTTCTTCTCGAGCTCGGAGATCTACGGGCCGACCGATGGCATGATGGACGACGCCAATGCCACGCCCCGCCCCAACAACCGGTACGGTCTCACCAAGCTGATCGGCGAACAGCTGGTCGAGTACGAGGTCCGGGCCGAGGGGCTCGACGCGGTGATCGTCCGACCCTGTATGTTTTACGATGAACTCGAGACCGTCGGCGAGCACCGGTCGGCGATGATCCGCTTCGCATCGAACCTGGCCCGCGGCAATCCGATCGAGGTCCACCGGGGCACGGCGCGCGGCTGGCTCCACATCGCCGACGCCGTCCGGGCCATCGAGGCCGCGGGCCGGCTCGAGGGCTTCTCGACCATCAACATCGGGCATCCCGACGTTCGGACCATGGAGGAGTTGGCGGAAATGATCCGGGCCGAACTCGACGCGGATCCGGGCCTGATCAAGCTCCGCGACCAGCCGACCGGCATGACGCTGGTCAAGCGACCGACCCTCGACCGGCAACGGAACCTGCTGGGCTTCGAGCCGTCGATCAGCCTGGTCGAGGGCGTCAAGCGGGTTTGCGACGTCCAGCGCAAGGAGCTCGGCGAGGTTGCCGTCCGCCCGGCGGCCGGGCGGGGCCGCCGCCGATCGGAACTGGCGAGTCGGTGACCAAACGGATCGCGACCGAACTGGTCGTCGTCGCGATCCTGGTCGCGGCCGTTGCGGCCTTATTGAGCGAAGGGGTGCCCGGCCTGAGCGAGTGCGGGTACCTGCTGGCCGGCTATCGCCATTCCCACGCCGAGTTCCTCGCGACCGACTGGACGTTCGGAACACCGGTTGGGAAGACGCTCTACTACGACACACTGCTGGGCCTGGCCACCCGGGCTCTCTCGTTGGAGACAAGCGCGTGGCTGGGCCGTTTGGCTTGCTGGGTGGCCATCCTGCTGGGACTCGCGACCATCGGCCGTCGCGTCGGGCTCCGTGGCGCTGGCGCTTGGACGGCCGTCGCCCTGTGGCTGGCGTTTGGGCAGAGCTTCGTCGGCGGCGAGGTGGCCGTCGGGTATTTCGTGCCGAAAGCCGTCGCGTGGGCGACGGGGATCTGGGCCGTCGAGCGGTACCTCGCGGGCCGATGGCTCGCGGCCGGACTGCTGCTCGGAGCCTGCGTCGGTACGCAGCCTTCGGTCGGCCTCGGCCTGAGCCTCGGTCTCGCCGCCACGATGGTACTGGACCGCCAGCCGGTGTCGGTGTGGGTCCGGATCGTTGTCCCCTCCCTCCTCGCGGCCATGCCGGCGATCGCCTCGGCCCAGGATATCCTGATCCAACCCGGCGTCGATCTCCGCGCGGAATGGCAGTTCCAGGCGCAGGTACGGCAGCGGGTTCACCTGGATCTGGGATCGTTCAAGCCTTGGTCCCTGATCGCCTTGGCCCTGGCCCTCGTCGGGTCGGCCTCGCTCGGCCGGTTCCTGGCCAACTCGCGGTACCGACAGCTGGTTTCTCTTCAGATTGGCCCGCTCGTCTTGTTCGTGGCCGGCGTGGCGGTGACGGCGCTCGGTCACTACGAATGGCTCTCCCTGTTTCCCTTCAGGGTCCTCCCGCTGCTGGCTGGATGGATCCTGCTGGTGGGCCTTGGACTCTGCCTCCAGGACCGGCGCTGGAACTGGCGAACGGCGGCTGCAGTCGGGCTCGCGGGAGCCGTCGCCCTGCTGACGACGAGCCCGATCGAGGTCTTGGCGCGCGCCCAGCGGCTCCGGAGCGCCGCCAACGGTCCGGATATCCCGGCCCTCCGCTGGATCGCGAACCACACGCCTGAGGGGGCCGTCGTGGTCGTCTCACCGGCGAGGCGGTGCGCCCCATATCTCACCCGACGCCCGCAGATCGTCTACGCCGACCTCGCTCGCCTCGACCGCCTTCGCGAGTGGCGGGAACGCCTGACAGCCCTCACCGGCCCCCTCCAGCCGCGCACGTCCCAAATGGACGTGGCGTTCCATGCGATGGCGCCCGAGCGCCTCGAGGCCGCCGTCAGGCGCTTCGGCGGCGACTACTTAGTCACCCGCGGGACCTACACCTACCCTGTTGTCTTTGAATCGGGCGGTTACCGAGTCTACGATCTAAAGGGGCTCGCGACCCAGCGGCCTCTGCCGACCCCGGCGACGCCTTAGGCCGACGGCTGGCGCGAACCGGCCGCCCAAACCAGGAGGCCGTTCACATCCGGCTTTCGGGGGTGTGACCTTCGCGCCGCGGTGCCTCGGCGGTCGGCACTTCCGGCCCTCGGGCCGGTCCGGCCTGCTACGGCGGTGGGACCAGGTCTCCCAGCGCGGCCTGGAACCGCGCCAGGATGGCCGGGTCGAGCTTCGAGCGGCTCGAGGCCTGGAACGGGTCGAGTCGGGGCACCTCGATCCGCCGCCCAGTGGCGCGTTCGAGATCGGTCGCCACGTCGCGCACCAGGGCGCCGGGATCGGCGCAGAACCCCTCGTACGACACCAGCCGGAATCGCTCCGGGCCGAGGGCCGCGGCGGCCCGCCGCCCG
>JAEUJH010000957.1 GCA_016794825.1 Gemmatimonadota bacterium | reverse complement strand
GAAGGAGTGGCAACTCGGCTGGCTGCTCCGATCCATCACCCTGATGGACCTCACGACCCTGTCGGGCGACGACACGGCCCGCCGGGTCGAACGGCTCTGCGCCAAGGCGCGCCGCCCGGTTCGCGACGACATCCTCGAGGCGCTCGGCTTTGCCGATCGGCCGGTGACGGTGGCCGCGGTCTGCGTCTACCACGCCTTCGTCGAGACCGCGGTGCAGGCGCTCGAGGGGAGCGGGATTCCGGTCGCCGCCGTGTCGACCGGTTTTCCGGCCGGGCTCTCGCCGCTGCCGCAGCGGATCGCGGAGATCGAGGCGTCGGTTCGGGCGGGTGCCCGCGAGATCGACATCGTGATCACTCGGGCGCACGTGCTGGGTGGCCAGTGGCGCGCGCTCTACGACGAAGTCCGGGCGTTTCGGGAGGCGTGCGGCGAAGCGCACCTCAAGACGATCCTCGCCACCGGCGAACTCGGGACCCTGCGGGACGTCCATCGCGCCAGCCTGGTGTGCATGATGGCCGGCGCCGACTTCATCAAGACCTCGACCGGGAAGGAAGGCGTCAACGCCACGCTGCCGGTCGGCCTGGTGATGGCGCGAGCCATCCGGGCGTATCGGGAACGGACGGGTTCGATCGTCGGCTTCAAGCCGGCCGGCGGCATTCGGAAGGCCAAGGAGTCGCTCGACTGGCTGGCGCTCATCAAGGAGGAGCTGGGCGACCGGTACCTCCGCCCCGATCTGTTCCGGTTCGGCGCCTCCACGCTGCTCACCGACATCGAGCGGCAGCTCGAGTTCCACGTCACCGGCCGGTACTCGGCCGGGCACCGGCACGCCCTTGGCTGACGCCGTGAGCGGGACGATCGCCGGCCGCTTCGAAGTGGTCCGTCAGCTCGGGTCGGGGTCCTTTGCCGAAACGGTCCTGGCCCGCGACCTGGCCGCCGACCGACTGGTGGCCATCAAGGCGCTGACTCGCCCAGGGGACCTCAAGGCCTACGAGTTGTTCGAGCGGGAAGCGGCGGTACTCCGGTCGCTCCGTCATCACGGCGTACCCGAGATCTTCGCGACGCTCCGCGCCGACTGGCATGGGACGCTGGCCTCGCTGCTGGTCATGGAGTACATCGAAGGGCAGTCCCTCGCGGAGATGATCACCGGCGGCCGCCGGTTGGCGCGGGAAGAACTGCTGGACCTGCTTCTCAGCCTCCTGGGTGTCCTCGACTACCTCCACGGCAGGGTGCCGCCGGTGCTTCACCGCGACATCAAGCCCGCCAACGTCGTCGTCCGTCCGGACGGTACCGCGGCCCTGGTCGACTTCGGGGCCGTGCGGAGCGTCTTCTCGCCGCCTGGGGAGCATGGGTCGACCGTCGTCGGCACCTACGGGTACATGCCGTATGAGCAATACATGGGGCAGGCGTCGCCGGCCAGCGATCTCTACGCGGTCGGGGCGACGGTGCTCCACGTCGTGACCGGTCGGCCGCCCGCCGACTTCATGTCGTCCGAGGGCCAGCTGGCGGTGCCCGACGAACTGCCGTGCGGCGAGCCGTTGCGCAGCGTGCTGGTTCGGCTCCTCCGGCCCGCGCCAGGCGACCGGTACCAGAGTGCCCGGCAGGTCCGGGCCGCGCTCTTCGGCGAACCCGGAACGGCCGTGGCCCTTCCGGGACCGTCGACGACCGCCGTGACGGTATCGCCCGGGGTCGAGGCGCTCCTGGCTGAACTCCCCGCCGGGCCGCGGCGCATGGATCGAGCGATGCGGCGTCTGGTCCGACGGATTGCGGGATCGACACTGGAGCTGATGGATCCGAGGAGCCCTCGTGGGGCTCCGGGTTTCGACCTCGCCTCCGCCGCCCTGGTCACGGTGTTCTCGGTGATAACGATCGGGATTCTGCCCGCGGTGTTCCTGAGTCTCGCGGCCACTCGGCGCCGCCGGGTCACGCCCTTCGTCCGCGAGGGGGTCCCGGCGTTCGGGATCATCGACGACATGGACAAGGTCGACATCGGGTTCGGCGAACATCTGACCCGGGTCCGCTACCACTTCGAGATCGATGGTCGGACCCACCGGGGGTCGGATCAGGTGACGCCCTGGCGGACCGAGCGATGGCGGGTGGGTGACCGGGTGGAGCTCCTCTATCTGCCGGATCGGGAATTCGACAGCATTATCGTGGTTTGAATCGCGAGGAACGATGACGACCGTGCGGGAAGCATTCGACTCGATGGCCTGGGGGCCGGCGCCGGAATCGGCGGGCCCGGCGCTGGCGTGGCTCGATCGGCACGGCCGCTCGTTTGGCCACTTCATCGGTGGGGCGTTCACCGCGCCCGGCCCGGCCTCCTTTGCCACGATCAATCCGGCCACGCGGGCGGAACTGGCCCGGGTCAGCCAGGGATCCCGGGCGGACGTCGACTCGGCGGTGGCCGCGGCGCGGGCGGCCCAACCCGGCTGGTGGGCGCTGGGCGGGCACGGGCGGGCCCGGCACCTCTACGCGCTGGCGCGTCACCTCCAGAAGCAGAGCCGGCTGTTCTCGGTGCTCGAGAGTCTCGACAACGGGAAGCCGATCCGCGAATCGCGCGACATCGACGTTCCGCTGGTGGCCCGCCACTTCTACCATCACGCCGGGTGGGCGGAGTTGATGGACTCCGAACTGGCCGGGTACGGCCCGGTCGGGGTGGTGGGGCAGATCATCCCGTGGAACTTCCCGCTCCTGATGCTGGCGTGGAAGATCGCGCCCGCGCTGGCCATGGGAAACACGGTGGTCCTCAAGCCGGCGGAGTTCACGCCGCTCACCGCGCTGCTGTTTGCCGAAGTGGCCGCCGAGGCCGGGTTGCCGCCGGGCGTCGTCAACATCGTCACCGGCGACGGGGCCACGGGCGCGGCGCTGGTCGAGCATCCCGAGGTCGGCAAGATCGCGTTCACCGGGTCGACCGAGGTTGGCCGGATCATCCGGGTCGCCACGGCGGGCAGCGGGAAGAAGCTGTCGCTCGAGCTGGGCGGGAAGTCGCCGTTCATCGTCTTCGAGGACGCCGATCTCGACAGCGTGGTCGAGGGCGTGGTCGACGCCATCTGGTTCAATCAGGGGCAGGTCTGTTGCGCCGGAAGCCGGATCCTGGCTCAGGAACCGGTCGCTCAGCGGCTGGTCGACAAACTGCGGGCCCGGATGGAAACGCTCCGGGTCGGCGACCCACTCGACAAGGCCATCGACATCGGCGCCATCGTCGCGCCGGAGCAGCTCGAGCGGATCACCTCCCTGGTGGCCCAGGGGCAGCGCGAGGGCGCCACGATGTGGCAGCCGAGCTGGAGCTGCCCGACCGACGGACTGTTCTATCCGCCCACCCTGTTCACCGAGGTGGCGCCGGCGTCGACCATCGCGCAGGTGGAGATCTTCGGTCCGGTCGTCGTCATGATGACCTTCCGGACGCCCGCCGAAGCGGTGGAACTGGCCAACAACACCCGCTACGGTCTGGCGGCCAGCATCTGGACCGAAAACGTCAACACGGCGCTCGACATCGCGCCCAAGGTCAAGGCCGGCACCGTCTGGGTCAACTGCACCAACGTGTTCGATGCCGCCGCCGGGTTCGGCGGCTATCGCGAGAGCGGCTTCGGACGGGAAGGCGGCAAGGAGGGGCTCTGGGAGTACGTCACCCGGAATCCCGGTCCGGCGCCGCGGGCCCGGCGCGCCGCGGCTCCGGCCACCGAGTCGGCAGTGGCGCCCGAGGGCGGCGCCATCGACCGGACGTACAAGCTCCAGATCGGGGGCAAGCAGGTTCGGCCCGATTCGGGCTACGCCCTTCCGGTCCACGACCAGGCCGGCCGCCTCGTGGCGGAGGTCGGCTTCGGCAATCGAAAGGACATCCGGAACGCGGTCGAAGCCGCACAATCGGCGGCGGCGGGGTGGAGCCGGGCTACGGCCCACCTGCGAGCCCAGATCCTGTACTACATCGGAGAAAACCTCTCTCTCCGAGCCACCGAGTTCGGGAAAGGAATCGCCCGGCTGACCGGCGCGTCGGCCCGAGCGGGTCGAGCCGAGGTCGACCGGTCGATCGAGCGGGCCTTCCGGTTTGCGGCCTGGGCCGACAAGTACGATGGTCGCGTCCACGCGACCCCGTTCCGCAACGTGACGCTGGCCATGAACGAGCCGATCGGGGTGATTGGACTGGTGGCCCCCGAGGAGCCGACCCTGCTCGGCTTCCTCGGCCTCGTCCTGCCGGCGCTGGCCATGGGGAACACCGTCGTGGCCATTCCCTCGGAGCGGTGGCCGCTGCCGGCGCTCGACCTGGCCCAGGTGTTCGACACCTCCGACGTTCCCGCCGGGGTCGTCAACATCGTGACCGGCAAGCAGGCGGAGTTGGTGCCGGTGGTCGCGGGCCACGACGACGTCGACGCGATCTGGCACTTCGGCGCCCCCGCGCTCCGGGCCGAGGTGGAGAAGCTCTCCGCCGGCAACATGAAGCGCACCTGGGTCGAGGCGCGCGACTGGGACGCGGGCGGCGGCGACGAGGAGTTCCTCCGCCACGCTACCCAGGTCAAGAACATCTGGGTACCATACGGCGCCTGACATCGATCCACCCAAGACCCTTCAACCGAAATCGGAAGGTGGCATGACCGCCACACCGGAGGCGCGTCCGGCCGGCCGTTGGCCGGCCTGGTATCTCGTCGTGGGACTCTGCTTCGCCGCCGTCTTCATCTCGTATCTCGATCGGACCAACATCTCCGTCGCGGCCATCGCGATGCAGGAGGAGTTCCAGTGGACCGAGACCACCAAGGGTCTGGTCCTCTCGTCGTTCTTCATCGGGTACATCGTCCTCCAAGTGGCGAGCGGGACGCTCGCCAACCGGTACGGAGGCAAGCTGGTGCTGGGGCTGGCGGTGCTGTGGTGGTCGCTCTTTACCGTGTTGACGCCGCCCGCGGCGGAGCTGTCGCTGGCCGCGCTGATCGTCGCCCGGATCGCGCTCGGCCTGGGCGAGGCCGCGGTCTTTCCGGCTTCGATCAACATGATCGGCCGCTGGGTGCCGGCGGAGCGGCGGTCGCGGGCCGTGGCCATGCTCGGCAGCGGCCTTTCGCTTGGCACCCTGGTGGCGCTGCCCGTGACGGGCTGGCTGGTCCGTTCGCAGGGGTGGCCGTCGCCGTTCTACATCTTCGGCGCGCTCGGCCTGGTCTGGGCCATTCCGTGGTTCTTCGGCGTCGGGTCGGGGCGGGGCGTCGAGGCGGAAGCGGCTCCCGGGAGCCGGACGATTCCGTGGGGCCGGATCCTCTCGACCCCCGCGGTCTGGGCGATCATCATCAACCACTTCTGCAACAACTGGTCGCTGTACGTGCTCCTGGCCTGGTTGCCGAGCTACTTCAAGACCACGTTCGGCGTCACCATCGCGAGCGCCGGGATCCTCTCGGCCGCGCCGTGGGCGGTGAGCTTCGTGATGGCCAACGTGGCCGGGGGCTGGGCCGATCGGATGATCCGGGGAGGTCGCCACCCGACGACGGTCCGGAAGACCATGCAGTTGATCGGCCTGCTGGGCGGCGCGGCCGGCCTCCTCCTGCTCCAGCAGGTCGGGTCGGTCACCATGGGCCTGGTGGTGATGTGCTTTGCCTCGGGAGCGCTCGCGTTCTGTCTGGCTGGGTTCGGTCCCAATGCGTTCGACGTGGCGCCGAAGTATGCCGATGTCGTCTGGGGCATCAGCAACACGGCGGCCACCATTCCGGGGATCATCGGCGTGGCCGTCACGGGCTGGCTGGTGGACCGGACCGGTGGGTACACCGCCCCGTTCGTGGTGACGGCGGGTATCGCGGTGTTCGGGGCGGTGGTCTACGCGCTGTTCGGCTCGGGAGAACGGAAGATCGACTGAGGCGACGGCTCAGGTCGGCGCGCGGGGATCGATTCCCGCGCGCCGCCCGAGCCGGATCACTGCACCGGAACGATCGGCAGCACGATCCGCGACGGCCGGTTGGCGTCGCGATAGACCGACACCCGGGGCGGCACCTTCGGGTAGACCGCCAGGTGCGAGTGCCGATCGGCGCCCTGCAGCGTGACCCTGATCCGATGGCCCGCGCCGAATCGCTTGGCGGTGGGGTGGAGATCGAAAACCAGTTCGGTCGGCTCGTTGGGGAGCGGGGCCACGTCCTCCTCGAAGCTGCGGGGCCACGGCAGTCCGAAATTGTCGAACGGTGGCTGGCCCAGCTTCCGATGCGAGGCGCGCAGCACGCCCTCGGTCACGTAGGTCGACTTGCCGGTCGAGTCGACGTCCTCCAGATACACCATCGCGTCGACATCGTTGGCGGACGACGTAATCCACAGGCGGACGATCGGATGGCCAATGACCTCGACCGGGGAGTCGAGCGGCGCGGTCGTCCAGGTGAATCCCTTCGCGTCATTGGCGGCCAGGTCCGGATAGCCGACGGCGCCGCCGTAGGTGTTGGCCCAGCGGTTGCCCGGCCCGAGGGTGGCGGTGGTGTCGATGACTCGGGTGTCGGCGGCCTCCGCATCCTGTGGGGCCACCTTGATGAGCCGACCGTCGTTGAACGACCCGGCGCTGCCCGCCTTGCCTTCCCGGAAGTAGAAGTCGGTGGCGACCGCCTCGGGCAGCGGCCAGGTGGTGGCGCTGCGCCACGCGGTGGCCGCCGGCGCGTCGATCACGAAGTACCGGAGCGCGGGTTCCCGCTCGATGCCGTTGTCCACGCCCTTGAGCCAGTGGTCGAACCACCGATGGCGCTCGGCCCCGAGGTCGAACCCGTCGGTCTGGCCATGGAACCACGGGCCGACGACGAGCTTCTGGGTCACCTTGAGGTTCTTGAACCAGAGGAACGCGTCGCGCGGGAACGCGTCGTACCAGCCGACCAGGCCATAGATCGGAATGCCGGCCTTGTTGATCTGATCGAGATAGGTGGCCGGCCCGCGCTCCAGGTGGATCTGCTTGCCGGACACCTTGTCGACGCTGTTCCGGTACGGGACCCCGCCCCACATCTCGAACATGTTCCGGTTGACGGCGTGCTCGGCAATGGCCGAGTCGCGCTGGGCCATGCCCTGGGGCCCGTCGACCGGTGCCACCCCGCTGAACCGCATGCTGGGACCCCAGGTGAAGGTCTTCGCGTTGTCGAGATTGTGGGTCAGGAACTGCCAGTTGGTGAAGAAGTCGTCGCGATAGACGCCGCCCGGGTAGATCATCGGATACCACTCGAAGACGTACATCTCCGGGAAGATGGCCTTGAGGTGCGGCGGCGCCTTGCTGGCGGCAAAGAGCTGGGTAATGCCGAGGTACGATCGGCCCGTCATCCCGACGTTGCCGGTCGACCACGGCTGCGCGGCGAGCCATTCGGTGATCTCGTAGGCATCCTCCGCCTCGGCGGGCATGAAGAAGCCCTGCTGGTTGCCGAACGACGCGCCGCCGCCGCGGGTATCAATGGCGGCGATGACGTAGCCATGGTACAGCAGGCGATCGATCCCCCGGCCAAAGCCGGCGGCGTAGTCGACCAGGGTGTCGCCGCGGAAGAACGCCCGGTTGTATCGATGATGCGTCCACACCACCGGCAGTTTGTCCGTGTGGACGACGCCGGCCTTGGATGGGCGGAGGATGTCGGCGGCCAGCCGAGTCCCGTCGCGCATCGTCAGGTACTGCGAGGTCCGGACGTAGCCGTCGTACTCGGCGGTGGAGTAACCCTCGTAGACCCCGGGCGTGGAAGTCTTGGCGGCGGTGGCCGGCGCCCCGGCGGAACCGCAGGCGGCGGACATGAGAACGGCGACCAGCAGGGCGGGGTAGCGGCGCATCGGATTCTCCAAGTGGGACGGACCGATTGTATCACCGGCGGACTGGGTTCCGCCATCCCGCCGCGTCGGGTAGTGGATCAACTGACCCACTACCCCGCGTTGCCAAAGGTCGCTGGCGACGTAATCATTGACGGAACCCCAGCTATAGCACCCATCGTGGAGGCGGTCCCATGTCGTTGCCGGTCTTCGTCGCGCTGCTGGCCCTGCAGACCCAAGCGCCCCCAGCGGTCATCCGCTCCATCCGGATCACTCCCGCCCGCCCGGTCGTGATGGCGCACGACAGTCTCCGGATCAGCGCCGAGGCGCTCGACTCGGCGGGGCGGGTCGTGCCGGGCGCGCGGATCCGTTTCCTTCCGGCCGGATTTGCCAACGCCGGTCAGGTCGACTCGGCCGGGCTGGTGCGGACCTCCTCCGCCGGAACCCTCCCCGTGGTGGTCCTCGCGACCCTGGCGGGCACCCGCTCGATGAACCAGCGGGTCGAGGTGACGGTGGAGGCCGGGCCGCCCGCCACCGCGTCGGTGACCGCGCCCGGCAAACTCGTGGCCGGTCAGCGGGTTCGCCTCAAGACGGCCCTTCGCACCGTGCATGGCGACTCCACCGGTGGTCCGGTGACCTGGACGAGTTCGGCGCCAGCCGTCGCGCGGGTGGCCGAGACGGGGGTCGTCACGGCCGGGGCTCCCGGCTCGGCGGTCATCACGGCCACGTCGGGTCGGGCCCGGACCTCGGTGCCCGTCACCGTCATTCCGCCGGTGGCCTCGCTGACCATCCGGCCTGACAACCCCACGGTTCGCTCCGGCGACGTGGTCCGATTCTCCGTCGAGGCCCGCGATCGGGCCGGTCGGACCATCGACGGTGTCACGCCCACCTGGTCGTTCTCGCCGGGCCGCGGCGAACTGGGCGACGACGGCGCGTTCGTGGCCTACGAAGCGGGCGAATACCTGGTCACCGCGAGCCTCGGCACCACGTCGGCCGCCGCGGCGGTGACGGCCAAGGCGCGCGACGTCCGTCGCAAGGCCACCGTCGTGGGCAAGGTGGTCCGGACCAAGTTCGAAACCTCCGAGGTCTGGGTCCACCCCAACGGCAAGGTGGCCTACCTCGGCACCACCGGCGGTGGCGACCGACTCTACACCATCGACATCAGCGATCCGAGCAAGCCCACGATCGTCGACTCCCTGATCGACGATCTCCGGGTGCTGAACGACGTGATGACGACCGCCGACGGCAAGGTCCTGGTCTTTACCCGCGAGGGCGCCTCGAGCCGGAAGAACGGGATCGTGATCGCCACGCTGGAGGATCCGCTCCGGCCCAAGAAGGTCGCCGACTTCACCGACGGGGTCACCGCCGGCGTCCACTCCGCCTTCGTGTACACCGATCCGAAGTACGGCACCCACGTCTTCCTGACCAACGACGGCACCGGCGCGGTCGACGTGGTGGACATCAACGATCCCGCGCGCCCGAAGCGAGTCACCAGCTGGACCACCTCGACTCCGGTCGAGGCCGGGCGGTACATCCACGACATCGACGTCCAGGACGGCCTCCTCTACGGGAGCTACTGGAACGACGGGCTCATCATCCTCGACGTCGGCAACGGGATCCGGGGCGGGAGCCCGAGCAAGCCGGTCCTGGTGTCGCAGTTCAAGTACGACCTGCCGTCGCTCTATCGCGACGCGGAGATCACCGGGGGCACGGGCTACGTCCGCGGCACCCACACCGCCTGGCGCCACGGGAAGTACGTCTTCATTGCCGACGAGGTCTTCGGGATCGAGGAGCTGCGGTCCCGGATCGGCCGGGCCTATGGCCGGCTCCAGGTCATCGACGTGAGCGACATCACCAAGCCGAAGTCGGTGGCCTGGTACGAGCCCGAGTACGGCGGGGTGCATAACGTCTGGGCCGCGGGCGATACTCTCTACATGGGGGCCTACAACGCCGGGTTCCGCGCCTTCGACATCTCGGGCGAACTCAAGGGCGACCTTCGGGCCCAGGGCCGGGAAATGGCCCACGTCCAGGTCTTCGCGCCGGACGGGAACGTCCCGAACTCGACGATGACGTGGGGCGTGGTCGTCAAGAACGGATTGGCGTACGTCAACGACATCCGGACCGGCCTCTTCATCGTCCGGATGGAGCCGCGCCCGGCATCCACCCTGGTGCCCTAGCGATTCGGCGGATCGGCAGCGGGGGGCCGGGCCATTGAGCGGCGGGTGGTGGACCCGGGTTCGGTGGCGCCGGGTGGCGATCACCTCGTTCCTGGCCGGGGGTGCCCTGGCGGCGAGCGGCCTGGTCCTCACGCCGCCGAGGGGGTCCGACGCCCTCACGCTCTGCTATCCCCTGCTCAGGGCGGTGACCCGGTTCGACCCGTCGCTGGCCGATTCGGTCCGGCGGCGGGTCGATGCGCATGAGGCCGTCCATCGGGCCGACTGCGATCGGCTGGGGTCGATCCGCCATTATCTGGCCATCGCCAATCGGGACGGGCGGC
>JAEUJH010000953.1 GCA_016794825.1 Gemmatimonadota bacterium | reverse complement strand
ATTCCTAACGTCATGACGGGCCGCCCGTGAACTGCGCGGTGTGCCAGGCGTCGCTCTTTGCGGGCGACGTTTTCTGCGTCCGGTGCGGCACCCGGGTTCCCGCCGCGGTGGCCGCCGGGGAGCACTCCGGTCAGACCCGGTCGATGGCCGCGGTGGCCTCGGGCGCGGCCCCTGCGGCCGCGGCCTGCCCGGGGTGTCACGAACCGGTGGCGCCGGACGACCGCTATTGCCAGCGGTGCGGTCACGCCCTGGCCGGTCCGGTCGCGGCGGCCAACGCGCCGCTCGCGCCAGCCTCGGCCTGTCCGACGTGCCAGTCGCCGGTGTTTGCCGACGACATCTTCTGCGTCCGGTGCGGCACCCGGGTCGCGCCGGATGTGGTCAGCGCCGCCCCGGCGTCCGGGTCCGCGCCCGGGGCCAGCCCCGCGGCCGAGATGGGCGGCGGCGTGGTGGCACCGGCGCCGGAGCGGCCCCGTCCCGCCACCCGAGTCCTCGCGGCCATCGGTGCCGGCAAGAGCAGCATCACGCCGCCGTGCCCGTCGTGCGGCGCCCCCACCGTCGTCGGCGACGCGTTCTGTCAGAGTTGCGGCCACGGGCTCGGTCCGGCCGAGGCCCGGGCGGCCTCCCTGGTCTGCCCGGGCTGCGGCGACTCTCTCTTCCCTGACGACACCTTCTGCGTCGGCTGCGGCACCCGGGTCGGCCAGGCGGCACCGGCGGCGCCCGGGGCCGGCGGCCGGGGCGGGACCCGCGTCATGGAGGCCCTGGCGGCGGGACGAACCACCGCGACGCCCCCGTGTCCGCACTGCGGCACCGCCGTGGTCCCCGGCGATGCGTTCTGCGCCGCCTGCGGAACCCAGGTGGCGGAGCGAACCTCGACCCCCCGGTTCGAACGACCGGCGGGCACCGGCCCCGCCGAAGCGGAAGTCGTGATCGGTCGGAAGGACGCGGCCGACCACGCCTGGGACGGCGTCCGCAAGAAGCTCGAGGAAGCGACCCTCGGCGAATACGAGATCATCAAGGAAGTCGGGCGGGGCGGGATGGCGGCCGTCTTCCTGGCCCACGACATCGCCCTCAATCGGAAGGTCGCCATCAAGGTGATGGCGCCCGGGCTCCTGATGGGCAAGGGGATGGTCGAGCGGTTTTCCCGCGAGGCGCAGACGGTGGCTAACCTGAGCCACCCGAACATCATCCAGATCTACACCGTCCGCCACGCCGGCGACCTCCACTTCTTCGTGATGCAGTTCGTGGCCGGCAACTCGCTCCAGGCCATCCTCGAAACCGTCGGTCCGCTGCCGCTCGACATCGTCCGTCAGGTCCTCTACCAGGTGGGAAGCGGGCTGGCCAGCGCCCACAAGCGCGGGATCGTCCACCGCGACGTCAAACCCGCCAACATCCTGATCGACACCGACGGGACCGCGGTGGTCATGGATTTCGGGATCGCCAAGGTGGCGGAGGACGGCGGCGCCAGCCACAGCGGGATGACCCAGGCCGGCACGGTGGTCGGGACTCCGGCCTACATGAGCCCGGAGCAGTGCTACTCGGCCGAGGTCACCTGGTCGGCCGACCAGTACTCGTTAGGCGTGGTCGGGTACGAGATGCTGATCGGCCGGCCGCCCTTCGACGGGAATCCGTTCGAGGTGATGCAGGCCCACACCCAGGACGATCCGCCCCGGATCCGGTCCCAGCGGGCCGACTGCCCCGCCGCCGTCGAGAACGCCATCCTCCGGATGCTCCGGAAGCGGGCCGACGATCGCTTCCCCACCATGGCCGCCGCGCTCGACGCCCTCGGCGCCGAACCGGCCCCGGCCGGCGATCCGGTCCACCAGGAAATGGCCGTGCTGGCGCAGCACGAGACCGATCCGGCCAAGGCCGGCGCGCCCCAGACGCCGCGGAGTCCGGTGCCCGGGGTCCGGCGCGCGGTCCGCCGGGGTCGTCGCCGCGGGGTTCCGACGGCGGCCTGGGTGGGCGGCGCCGTCGTGGTCGTCGCGGCGGTGGCGGGCTACTTCCTGACGCGGGACCAGACCCCCGCGGCCCCGGCCGGCGCCGACTCGACCGTGGCCACCGCCCCGGCGGTCATCACCCGGATTGCCCTCTCGACCCGGCGCGACTCGGTCCTGGTCGGCGCCACGCTGGCGCTCCGGCTCTCGGCGTTCGACAGTGCCGGCGCCGCGGTGCGCGGCCGCCCGGTTCTCTGGACCTCGGCCGATTCGACCGTCGCGTCGGTGAGCGGTCAGGGCGAGGACGCGGTGGTGACCGGTCGTCGCGCCGGCCGGACCGTGGTGGCCGCGGTCGTCGACGGCAAGCAGGAAACGGCCGAGGTGATGGTGACGGCGCCGCGTCGAAGCGCGGTGACGGTCTCGGCCCCGAAGCGCGAGATTCTCCAGGGCGAGCGGCTGACTCTGGGCGCCGTCCTGACCGACAGCCTGGGCAAGGTCGACCCCGCGGCCGTCATCGAGTGGAAGTCCGCCAATCCGGCCGTGGCCCAGATCGATCGCGGCGGCGTGGTCGTGGCGCGGCAGGCCGGGCGGGTCCGGATGACGGCCACCGCGGGCCGGCTGAGTGGTTTCGTCGACCTGGTGGTTCGCGGGCCGCAGGCCGCCGCCATCACGCTCTTCTCGCCCGGCGGGCAGTTGACGGCGGGTCGCACCGCGCGGGTCCGGATCCAGGTGGAGTGGCAGGGCGGGGTGACGGGCAATCCGGCGTCGGCCACCTGGCGGACCTCGGACGCGTCGGTGGCCGCCATCGCCAGTTCCGACTCGACCGGCGCGACTGTCTCGCTCCTCAAGGAGGGCGACGTCACGGTCGTGGCCGAGATGGGCGCGGTCCGGGGCACCACCGGGCTCCAGGTCCGCGGCGCGGTGGCGGCGGCGCTCGAGGTGTCGCGCGCGACGGTGGCGTTCGAGGCGGGACCCGACGACACGCCGGCGCCCCAGACCGTGTCCGTCACGGCGCGAGGCACCGACGATCCGATTGCGGTGGGGCGCGTCGACTTTGCCGGCGCCGGAGGATGGCTTACCGCGCAGCTGCAGGGCGGGACCCTGACCCTGGCCGCCACGCCCAAGGGGCTCGCGCCGGACACCTACCGGGCCACGGTGCCGCTCGCGGCGGGCGGGGCCACGCGAGCGGTGAGCGTCACGCTGGTGGTCACCGCCCCGGGCGCCGACGCCGCGGCGGAACTGGCGCGGACCCGGGACGAACTGCAGGCACTGCTCGATCGCTACGCCCGGGCCCTCGTGGCCAAGGATTCCGCCGGCATCCGCTCGGCATATCCCGGCATTTCCGCGCGTGGCCTCGAGGACATCCTCAAGGCCAAGCTGGCCGATGGCTACGAAATCCAGCTCCGGCGCAACGCCCCGATCGAGCCCGGCTCCCAGCCCGGGACGATGGTGGCGGAGGTCTCCGCCGGCGTCCTGACCGGCGGCGGCGCCAACTTCCAGCGGCTCCAGTACACTTTTGCCCGCGCCGGGAGCGGCTGGCGGATCGTCTCGGTCCGGCCCCTCCGTTAGGCGGTTTTCCCCACTACTGCACCGTCACCACCACGAACAACTTCTTCGGCGAGTTCTTGGCCGCGGTCGAGCTGATCTCGATCTCGGCCCGATGGCGTCCGGTCGGGAGGCCGCGCGGGTTGATCGCCACCAGCAGTTCGGCGGGCGAGCCGAACGGCGCCGAGGTCTTGTCGAGGAACGCGCCCGGAATCCAGCCGGTGGCGCCGGACGGATAGGTCGGGGTCCCGACCCGGAGTCCGGTCAGCGCCAGCGCCGTGTTGGTGGGGTTCCCGACGTCGACCCGGACCGCGGTCTGGGTCGTGTCGCCCGCGCGGACGACGACGAACGCGGTGTCGATGATGGCGCCGTTCTGGAAGAACGCGATCGACGGCCGGTCGAACGACGGATCCGGCTGGTTGACCGCCAGGGTGACCGCGATCGTGTCGGCGCCGCCCCGCGCCGAGGTGACCTCGACGTCGGCGTGATACTGGCCGGCCGCGAGCCCGAGGACCTGGCCCCGGAGCCCGACGATGGGGGTGGTGAGCGCGGTGTTGGCGGCCGGAGCCAGCAGCCAGCCGGTCGGCTCGCCGTCGTGGTAGCGGACGGTGCCGATCCGGAGCGCGCCTAACGACGCGAGGTCGCCGGCTCCGCCGTTGGAGATGAACACGTCCGCGGCCAGGGTCCGGGTGCTCGCCACCGTGTCGCCGAAGGTGACGCTGGTGACCGAGAGGGCGATCCGGGGTGCCCCGACCGTGAGGGTCACGGCGATGTTCTTGGTGCCGGCGGTGGTCGAGATCACCGGTACCCGGGCCGCGTAGGCGCCCGGCGCGAGCCCCGAGATGTCCACCGCGAACTGGAGCTGGCTCCCCGACAGGGTCACGTCGAGCCAGTCGGAAGTCGGCGTCACCAGCCCGACCGACACGGTGCCGAGGGTCTGGCCGCCCGCGTTGCCGACGGTGACGGTCTGGGGCGCCGGATTGCTGCCGCCCACCGTGCCGCTGAACGCCACCAGATCGGCCGACAGCGACAGCACCGGCGGGGCGGCGCCCGGGGCGACGGTGTACGTCACCACCAGAATGGCGTTGCCACCGTTCTGGCTCTGCACCGGCACCCGCGCCGTGAAGGTCCCCTGCGGCATCCCGACGATGGTGGCGCCGAGGGTAATGGTGGAGACCCCGTCGAAACTGGCGGCGAGCCAGCCGACCGGTTCGCCGCTGCCGTAGCTCACCGCGCCCAGGCTCACCGTGCCCAGGTTGCCGAGCGAGCCGATGCCGGTGTTGGAGATCGTGACCGTCTGGTCGGGCGGCGCCGTGGTGCCCTGCGTGGTGCCGAAGCTGACGCTCCGGGTCGACAGGGTCAGGATCGGCGCCTCGACCGTCATGGTGACGCCGATCGTCCGCGAGCCGCCGTTGGTGCTGGTGATCGGGACCGACGCGGTATAGACGCCGGCCAGGAGGCCGGTCGGGTCGACGGCAAAGGTGACGCTGCTGCCGCCGAGCGCGCCGGCCACCGGGGTCACCAGCCAGCTGGTGGCCTGGCCGGTCGGGAAGGTGATCGGTCCCGCGGCCAGGCCGCTCAGGGTGCCGCCACCCGTGTTGGTGATGGTGACGGTTTGCGGCGCCGGGGCGCTCCCGCCCAGGGCCACCTGGAACGTCACCGCCGTCACCGACACCGCCAGCGCCGGCGCCGCGTTGTTGGCGGCCACCGTCAGGCTGATCTGGATCGTGGCCGACCCGCCCGCGGTGGAGTTGACCGGCACCGTGGCGGTGTAGCTCCCGGCCGCGAGCGCCGCGGTCGAGGGCGTCAGGGTCACGACGCCGGTGGCGCCCACGATCCCGGCCGTGAGCCAGCCGGTGGGCTGCCCGGCGCCGTAGCCGACCGTGCCTAACGACAGGGTGCCGAGGCTCGCCAGGTCGCCGCCGCCGGTGTTGGTGACGGTGACGGTCTGCGCCGCCGGACTGGTCCCCGCCTGGGTCGAGAACGCCTCCGCCAGGCTCGAGAGCGTCAGGACCGGCGGCGTCGGCGCCGGGGCGACGGTGGCCCGGACCGTCACCGTCTCGGTCGTTCCCGACGCGGTGACCCCGAAGGTGGCGGAGTAGGTCCCGGGCGCGAGCGACGCGGTGGCGGCCGACACCGTCACCACCGAACCCGCCAGCGTCCGGGTCAACCAGCCCGAGGCGCCGGCCCCGTAGCTGATGGCCCCGACCGAGGCGGCGCCGAGGGTCCCGCCGCCGGCGTTGCTGAGGGAAATGGTCTGCGAGCCCGCGGGGTTGGAGCCCTCCTGGGCGGCAAAGCTCAGGGTGTTGGTCGAGAGCGCCAGTTGGGGTGCCGGCGCCACCGGCTCGATCGTCAGGCGGACCGTCACGGTCGCCGGACTCCCGGTGGCCGCGTTGCTGGTGTTGACCGCAAAGCTGGCGGTCGAAACCCCCGGCGGGAGCGAAGCGGTGGTGACGCCGAGGGTGATCCGATCGGTGCCGGCGTTGTAGCTCTTGGTGGTGAGCCACCCGGTGGACGTGCCCCCGTAAGTGGTGGCGCCGAGGCTCACGGTGCCGAGGCTGCCGTTGCCGGTGTTGGAGACGTCGATGGTCTGATTCGAGGGCGTGGTGCCGCCCGAATCGGTGGCAAAGCTGATCTGGGTGCTGGCCAGCGTCAGGCGCGGCGTGGCCGCGGTCGCGTCGGCCGTGTCGGCCACGGTCAGGCCGACCGTGACGGTGATCGGGCTCCCGGACACGGCCGGCGAGGTCGACACCTGGAAGGTGGCGGTCGATGTGCCGGCGGGGAGTCCCGCGGTCGAGGGCGTGATGGTGATGGTGCTGCCGCTCACGGTCGGCTGGGCCAGCCACCCGGCGTGGGTGCCCGCGTAGCTCGGCGCCCCCAGCGAAATGGTGCCGAGCGATCCACCGCCCGCGTTGCTCACCGTCAGGGTCCGGGGTGCCAAGGTGGTGGCGGCGCCCTCGGTGGTGGCCAGGCTCACCGACGTGCTCGACAGCGCCAGCCGGGGCGGCGTCGCCGCCGGGGCCACGGTAAAGGAGATGGTGACGGTTTCGGTGCCGCCGCCGGTCGAGACGATCGGCACGCTGGTGCTGTAGACCCCGGCGGCCAGTGATCCGGTGGTGGCGGTAAAGGTCACCGCGCTCCCGCCGATCGAGCGGCCCAGCCAGGAGGCCGTGCCGGGAATGGTCGCGGAAATCGAACCGAGGTCGCTGGCCAGCCCGCCGCCGCTGTTGTAGAACCCGACCGACTGGCTGGCGGGGCTGGCGCCCCCTTCGACGGCAAAGAAGCTCAGACTCGCGGTGGCGAGCGCCAGGTCGGGCTGCGCCGCCGGGGTCGCGACCGAGAAGGTGACCGTGACGGTCCGGGTACCCGCGCTCGGACTGGTGATCGGTACGGTGGCCACGTAGACGCCGGGCGGCAACGCCCCGGTGGCGGCCGACAGGGTCAGCGCGGCGCCCGCCAGGGTGGCGGTGAGCCAGCCGGTCGGCTGCCCCGCGCCGTAGGCAATGGCGCCTCGGGTCAGGGTCCCGAGCGTGGTGAGCGAGCCCGCTCCGGAATTCGAAGCCGTGATGACTCGGCTGGCCGGCGCGGCGGCCGTGCCCTGGGTCGCGTTGAACGCCGCCGTCGTGGCCGAGAGGGTCAGCACCGGCAGGCCCACGGTCAGGCTGACCGTGACGGTCGCGTTGCCGCCGTTCTGGGAGGTGATCTGGACCGTGCCGGTGTGGGTCCCGGCGGCCAGCGAACCCACCGTGGCGCCGATCTCGACGTTGCCGCCGACCACGGACGCCGTAATCCAGCCGGCCGTGACCGCCCCGATCCCGATCGTGCCGAGCGACCCGCCGCCCGCGTTGGCCACCAGGACGGTCTGGCGGGCCGGATCGGGGTCGCCGCGGACACCGCTCAGGCCGATGGCGGTGGTGGAAACCGTCAGCGCCGGCGGATCGCTGGCGCGGGCCACCGAAAACGTGGCGGTGATCGCGTCGCCGCCGCCGTTTTGGCTGGTCACCGACACGGTGGCGGTGTAGATCCCCGCCAGGAGGCTGCCTAACGTCGGCGTCAGGGTCACGGTGCTGTCGATCAGCGACGCGGCCAGCCACCCGACCGGCTCGTTCCGCCCGTACGTCACCCCGCCGACCGACAGGGTGCCCAGGGTGGCGAGGGTGCCGCTTCCCGAGTTGCCGACCTGCACCGAACGAGGCGCCGGGCTCTGGCCGCCCGCGGTGGCGTTGAAGCTCACGGTGCGCGACGACAGCGCCAGACCCGGAAGCCGGACCTCGAGCGTGGCCGCCAGGTCGATCGACCCGCCGAACTCGCTCACGATCGGGACGGTGGCGCCGTACGTGCCGGCCGGCAGGGTGCCCGGCAAGGCGGTCAACGTCACCACGCCATCGGCCAGATCGGCGGTGAGCCAGCCGGAGCCACCGGCCTGGTAGACCGGTGGATCGACCCGGATCGCGCCGACCGACGCGAAGGTGCCTTCGCCGACGTTGGCGAGGGTGGCCACCTGCGGCACGGTCTGGACCCCGCCGCGCACCGTCACGAAGCTCACGACGGCCGACGAAATGCCGAGCCGCGGCGAGCCGATCCGGAGCTGGGCCGGGAAGGAGTCGGTCGGCGCCCGGACCGGATCCGTGGCCGGCGACTCGTAGATGACCCAGGCCTGATGCAGCCCGCTCGGCAGCGGGCGCGGAGCCGCGACCAGGTCGAAGCTGGGTGCCGTGGCCGAGCCGCCGGCCACCCGGGTGGCCGTGAGCCAGTTGGCCGCCGTGCCCTCGTAGCGGATCCGGGGTGTCGGGATCGGAAGGTCGCCGTTGCCGCCGTTCCGGACGGAGTAGGTCTGGGTCAGCGACGGCGGCCCGCCCGGCACGGTCGCGAAGGTGACCGGATTGGTCGAGAATTCGAACCGGGCGCCGGGCAGGGTCCGGGCCACCACGGAGACGAACCGCGACTGCGCGGCGCCCGTGGCGCGGATCAGGATCCGGGCGGTGTCGGGCGGCGCGCCGGCGGTGTCGACGTAGGTGGGGCGGAGGATCACCCGGGCGCCGGTGCCGTCGTTGATGACGCTGGTCGACAGCCATCCGGTTCGCTGGCTCGTCACCCAGAGCACGGTCGGGTCGACCGACACGGTGCCGAGCGGCGCCTCGCCGTTGTTGCCGACGGCAATCGTGTCCGCCGCCACCTGCCGGCCCAGCGCAAAACGGACGAACTGGATCCCCGGCTTGTCGAGCGAAATCACCGCGGGCAGCGGCTCGGTCGGCTGGACCACTTTATCGGACAGGCATCCGGCGGCAGCCAGCGCGGCCGGAAGCAGGAGGTAATGCCGCATCGTCAGAACGTGACCTGGAGGCCGGTGGTGAGCAGGACGTCGCTGCGGAGGCCGCCCTGGTTCATCGGCGCGATGGCGTTGAACAGCGCGGTCAGCGGACCGCGGGTGTACTTGAGGCCCACCGACGCGTCGTAGACGTCGTCGCGTCGGGTCGGAATGTTCGAGGTCAGGAAGGGCGTCTGCCCGGTGATCTGGAACTGCTCGGTCCGGAGCGGGTTGCGGCCGATCACCTGCTGGCCAAGGATGTTGCCCGCCACCGTAAAGGCGGCCGAAACCCGCTGATCGAACCCGACGTTGATCAGCACGGCGTTCCGGAACCCCTCACCGCGCCGCCAGTAGTAGCCGACGTTGAGATGCGGCACCGCGCCGAACGGGGTCTTCCAGGTCAGCGCGGCCATCCCCCGGACCCAGGTGCTGCCCGAGCCGTGGAAGTTCTCTTCCTTCCCGGTCGGGAGCCGGAGATCGGCCAGGAACCCGATGCCCACGGTCGACTCGCGCGAGGTGAGCCGGTACTTGGCCCGCACCGCCACGTCGCCGATCCCGATCTTCGACACCCGGGGCACGACGGTCCGGGTAATGAGGCGCGGATCCTCGGGCGGCCCACCGAACGAGAAGCCGGCCGCCGGGTCGCTGTCGCGGCCCGGCACGATCCGGGCGTCGCTGAAGCCGCTCAACGCGGCCTGGACCACGGGAATGGTCACCCCGACGTCGAGGTTGCCGCGGAGACCATAAGTCATGAACAGATTGAGGACCCGGGCCTGGAGCCCGATCCGGGTATCGACGTGGAGATAGGTCTGTTCGATCGGCGGATCGCCGAGGACGCCGCCGCCGGGCGGGAGGTCCCGCTGGGCCACGTTGAACGCGATGGAGTCGATCGGGGTGCCGCGGAGATTGCTCAGGGTCAGGTCGGTCAGGTTGGCCCCGATGAGCCACTTCCGCTTGCCGAGGGTGAGGGCGCGTTCACCGAAGATCGGGCCGGCCGACTGGGTCTCGTCCGGGACCGGGACGCCCGCCTCGCTCAGCCGGAACAGCAGACCGCTCGAGGTCGACGGCGTCGGGAGGTTGGCCAGCCCCTGGGTAATCGAACTCTGGACGAACTGGGTCAGGGTGGCGGCGGTGGCGTTGGCGTTGGTGCTGAAGGCCTCCGCCGCCGATGCCCCGCTCGAGTTGACGAGGCAGAGCAGGACCTCGGCCCCGCACTCGGTTCCGCCGAACCGGAACAGATCGAAAAAGGTGTCCCGAAGGGTCCGCTGCCGGCTGGCCTGGCCAGCCAGTGGCGTCGCCGCAACGGTCAACAGCAAGCACGCCACGAACCGGATCATGAGCCCTTTGCGAGAACGAGTCGAACCGCTTGCATCCAAGGTAGTTATACCGTTGCCGGTGGCCGGCCGACAGGGGGGTGCCCGGGGTGGTTTGCACGACCCGGGCCGTTCCGACCTCGGGCGTGTAGATTGCGAGCTGTCCTGGCCCATGACCCTCCAGCACCTGATACCGTGACCGCACCCCGTTCGCCCGACGAACTGCTCGAACAGGTCCGTGCCACCGCCGAGGGCTATACCGTCTACGGCGAACTCGGCCGCAACTCGGATCGGGACATCTGGTACCTGGCCCGCGATCTCGAGGGCGGCCACCTGGTGGCCCTCCGGCTCCGGCAGCAGGGCGCGGACGAGAGCTACTCGCTCGAGATCGCCAGGGAGTTGGACAAGGAAGTTCCCCTCGGCGGCGGCGACTGTCCGGGGTGCGGAGCGCCGCTCCGGAGCTTTGCCCGGTTCTGCGGGAAGTGTGGAGCCGACCTGACCGCCGCGAGCCGGATGCCGCAGACGCCGGAGGAACGGGCCGAGCTGCTGGAGCAGGTCCGGATCGCCTCGAGCGAGGCCTACGACGTCGTGGGCGAAATGACCTGGGGAGCGGGCTCGGGCCTGGTGTACTTCGCGATCGAGAAGGGCACCGGCCGGCTGGTCCGGCTCCGGCTCAAGCTCGAGGGCGACGAGTACTCCCTCGGCGAGACCCAGGCCGCCCCGGCGCTCAAGACCAAAGTCATGGCGGCGTATACCAGCGGCGTCACCCCCGCGGTCCCGAAGGGTCCGGAGCCGCCGCCGCCGCTCGCGCCGCCCCCGCTCGAGCCACCCCGGCCCCGGGCGGTCCGCCGGCCGGCCAGCGGCCTCAAGGTCGGGCTGATCGTGGGCGGTGTGCTGCTGGTGATCCTGATCGCCTACTTCGCGTTCGCCGGCTGAGCCGGCGGAAACCGATTCGGAGGTGGCCATGCCGCCCGAAGGCATCCGCGAAATCAGGGACGAGGACGGCGACGTGATCGCCCGGGTCTGGGAGGAAAACCCGGGGACCATGATGCAGTGCCTCAAGTGCCAGCTGGCCGACGGCCCCCGGGAGCTGATCGAGTATCCCGCCACCTGGCGGAAGCTCTCCGACCGGAAGCTGTTCGCGCTCTGCAAGACCGGGGAGAAGCGTTAGGCATGTCCCAGCCGGCCGCCCGGGTCTCGGAC
>JAEUJH010000925.1 GCA_016794825.1 Gemmatimonadota bacterium | reverse complement strand
CGCGCTGTCCGACGCCCTCTGGGATCGGTTCGAACTCGGGGCCCAGACCAAGGTGAACGATCCCGACTCGGGCGCGCCCGCTCGACGGAATCCGTTCTTCCGGCGCCCCGCCAACGGGTATCCCGGCGTTCCGGACCTGGGCGAACTGGTCCGTCGCGGCGCCATCCTCCTGGCCTGCGACTTTGCCCTCGGCCACCTGGCCCGCCGCCTGGCCACCGCGGCAAACCGACCGCCCGACGAGGTGCTGACCGACCTCCGCGCCGGTCTCCTCCCGGGCTGTTTCCTGGTGCCCTCCGGGATCTTCGGTCTGGCCCGGGCCCAGAACGCCGGCTGCGGACTGATCCGGGTCTAGCCCCGCTGCGGGAACCCACTCTCCTTGACAGCTTAGGAGAGCGGTCGTACTCTCCTAATCAGCTAAGGAGAGTGCCGCATGGCCGCTGCCCCGGTGCCGATCCTGCCCGGTACGCTGGATCTGCTCATCCTCAAGGCCGTTTCCCTCGGTCCCCTGCACGGATATGGCGTGCTGCTCCGGATCGAACAGCTCTCCCGGGGTGGATTCCTGATCGAGCAGGGCGCGCTCTATCCCGCCCTGTATCGACTGATCCACCAGGGCCTCCTCGACGCCGAGTGGGGCACCTCGAGCAACAATCGCAAAGCGCGCTTCTACCGGCTGACCCCGGCGGGACGGAAACGGCTCCGGACCGAGGCCGAGGCCTGGGACCGGGTGGCCGCGGCGATGCGAGCCGTGCTCACCGCCACCGCGGAGGCCTGAGTGCTGGCCCGACTTCGCAACCTGGTCCGGGTGCTGCGCCGGCGGGACCGATGGGAAGCCGAGTTGCGGGACGAGCTCGCGAGTCATGTGGCCGAGCGCGCGGCCGACCTCGAAGCGGGCGGAATGGATCCCGAGGCGGCTCGCCGGCGGGCCCGCCTCGAGCTGGGGTCCACCGAGCGCTACCGGGACGAGGTTCGGACCGCGACCGGACTCCGCTGGGTCGACGAACTCCGCCAGGATCTCCGCTACGTGTCGCGAGTGATCCGCCGCTCGCCCTCGTTCGCGGTGGTGGCGATCGTGTCCCTGGCGCTTGGCGTCGGCGCCAACACGGTGGTGTTCAGCGTCGTCGACGCCTTGATCCTGAAGCCGCTGCCCGTCGCCCGGCCGGACGAGGTGCGACTGGTGCAGTCCAATTTCTGGACCGCGCTGTCGTATCCGACGCTCCGGAACCTGCGCGACCGGTCCACTCGGCTTGCGGGGCTCGCCGGTTACGCGCTCGCCCCGGTCGCGATCTCGGCCGATGATCGGGCCGAGCGGGTCTGGAGCTACCTCGTCACCGGCAACTACTTCGACCTGCTTGGCCTGAAGCCGGCCCTCGGCCGGTTCTTCACGCCCGAGGAGGATCGCGCCGTCGGCGGGGCGCCGCTGATCGTCCTGTCGCACCAGACCTGGCGGACCCGGTTCGGCGCCGACTCAGGGGCCGTCGGCCGGACGGTTCCGGTCAATGGCCGGCCGTACACCGTGATCGGCGTGGCGCCGGAGGGATTCCACGGGACCGAGATGGTGCTCCGGGCGGAGGCGTTCATCCCGATCGCGATGCAGCCGGACGTGATGGGTCGGAGCTGGCTCGAGTCGCGCGATACCTGGACGGTCTTTACGCTCGGCCGCCTCGGCCCGGGCGACCGGGCCGCGGCGGCCGACGCCGAGTTGGCGTCGATCGCGGCCGCGCTGGTGCGCGAGTCTCCCGAGGACTATCGGGGTTTGTCCCTGGCCCTCACGCGGCCCGGGCTGTTCGGCGATCAGGCCCGCCGTCCGGTTGCCGCTTTTGCCGTGGCGATCCAGCTCCTCGCGCTCCTCGTGCTCCTGGCCGCCTGCGCCAATCTCGCGAGTCTCTACACCGCGCGGGTGAGTGACCGCGCTGGCGAACTGGCCCTCCGGATGTCGATCGGGGCGGGGCGGGGCCGGGTCGTTCGTCAGCTGGTGACGGAAACGGTGGCGCTGGCGCTGGCGGGTGGTGCCATGGGATGGCTCCTCGCGCGGTGGCTGCTCGGCCGGCTGTCCACCTGGCGACCCCCGGGCACGGGCGCGCTCCTCCAGCTCGACGTGACGCCCGACTGGCGGGTCTTTCTGCTGGCGCTGGCGGCCGCGATCGCGGCGGGGCTCGCGTCGGCCCTGGCGCCCGCGCGGGCGGCGTGGCGGGTCGATCTGGTCGGGATCATCAAGGGAGCGACGGGCGGCGCGGGCGGACGAACCCGATCCCGGCTCCGCGAGGGACTGCTGGTCCTCCAGGTCGGCCTGGCGGCGGTACTGGTCACCGCCTGTCTGGTGTCGGTGCGCGGCCTCGAGCGGTCACTCGATCTTCCGACGGGAATCCGCCCCGATGGTCTGGCGGTCGTGGGGTTCGACCCGACGTTCACTCGACGCGCGGCGGCCGATGGCCACCTGTTGCGGCGGCGGGCGCTCGAACGAGTTGCCGCGCTGCCCGGCGTCACGGCGGTCGGGTTCGGCAGTTCGGTCCCGCTGTCTCTCTACCAGTCGCACGTGCTCGGCTTCCGGGACGATGCCGTCGATTTCCGGGGCAACGCCGGGGTCAACCTGACGGAGTACGCCGTCTCGCCCGGGTTCCTCGCGGTTCTCGGCGCGTCCCTGTCCGAAGGGCGCGACGTAGCCTGGACCGACGACGCCAGCGCGCCCCGCGTGGCGATCGTCAACCGCCGGTTTGCCGAGCTGCTCCTCCGGCCGGGCAATCCGGTCGGCCAGCGGTTCCGCACCGGGCCGGAGCAAACCGTCGAGGTCGTTGGGGTGGTCGAAGACGGTCGGTACGAGAACCTGGCCGAGGCGCCCCGCCCGGCGGTGTTCTGGTCGGCGCTGCAACACCGACCGGAGCAGACCTTCCTCGCGGCCCGTTCGGCCGGTCCCCCGTCGCAGTTGGCGGCCGAGATGAGCAAAGCCCTCGGCGAACTCGATCCGATGCTGCCGCTCACCGACGTTGGCCCGCTCGAGGCGATGACGGCGTACGCGCTGCTCCCGGCTCGGGTGGCGGCCATCGCGCTCTCGGGTTTCGGTCTGCTGGCGCTGATGCTGGCCATTACCGGCATTCATGGCATGGCCGCGTACGCGGTGAGTCGCCGGACTCGGGAAATCGGGGTTCGGATGGCGCTGGGCGCCGCCCCGGGAACCATCATCCGTCAGGTGCTCGGTCGGCTGGCGCTGCTGGTGGCGATCGGGTCGTGCCTCGGTGTGGCGCTGGCGCTGGTGGCGTCGCGGCTGGTCGGGAGTGTGGTCTTTCAGGCGTCGCCGTGGGAGCCCTTCGTACTGCTCGGCACGGCGTTGGCCATGGTGGTGGTGGCGGTGGCGGCGGCGGCCGCCCCGGCCCGGCGGGCGACGTCAGGGGAGCTGCTCCGAACGCTCCGGGCCTGACGTCGCGCGACGACTGATTCCTGAATCGGCCCGTTGGCCCGCCGGGCCGCCTCCGTGTCAGGGCGTGGTGGGCACCGGCGGCGGTCCGGCTGGAATCCACGGCCGGTACTCGAACCCCTTGGTTTGTTCCGTAAACTCCGCCCGGATCGCGCCGCGGAGCGCGGGATCCACGAACAGGTCGGCGGCCGTCACCGCCATGACCTTGGCCGCGTGGAGCATGCCCTTGTGGCCGATCGACATGCCGCCCGTGGCCACCACCGGCCACGCGTGCCACGGCGACTCCCACACGCCCGTCGCGACGCTGAAGTGGAGCGTCGGAACGACCCAGCTCACGTCGCCCACATCGGTCGAACCACCCTCGGGTTCGGCGGGCGCCGGCACCTTGAGCGGCTGCGGCTCG
>JAEUJH010000908.1 GCA_016794825.1 Gemmatimonadota bacterium | reverse complement strand
ACCCGAGGTTCGCGACCGCTACGACGTGCGGCTCGGCGATACCCTCCGGATCGGGTCCGGCGCCACCCGCGTCACCCTCGTGGAACTCTTCGTGCGGCCGCGGAATCCGGCCGAGCCCGCCGTGATCGGGAGCTTCGCGATTGACGTCGAGCGGGCCGTCGTGGTTCGCTCCCGGCTCGCGTTCACGCCCGCCGCCTATCGCGATCGGGACCTCGAGGACATCGTCGTCAGCCTGGAGCGGGCCCTTGTCGACGGGCGGTACTGGCTTCCCTACCGGCAGGAGATCGAAATCCGGCGGCGGTCGGCGATCGTCGACTTTCCTCTTCGGGGCGTGATTCGCGGGCGCTGGGAGATTGGCGATCACCGGGTCAACGACGGCGTGCCGGCGGCGGTGGTGTCGGGGCCGTCGATCGGAGGACTGCTTCGGCCCGACGGCCGGGGGTTCGACGTCCCGATCGCGGCCAGGGTCGATTCGGGTCTCGTACCGGCCGAACGGGACGACCTCGACCGGGTGCGGGGCGCGGCGGCTCGGGCCGTTCGACGCCGGATGTTGAGCGGCCTGCCCACGGTTCGACCCGCCGTGACCCGCGTTTCGGACATCTTGCGCGTCAATAGGGTGGAGGGACTCCGGTTTGGAATTGGGGTGGCCGGATCAGGCGGGCCGATCGACCGGGCCGTGGTTCGGGCCGGCTATGGAACGGCCGACCGCCGCCTGACGGGCACCGTGGATTTGGACCGGGTCGTGGGTCGGGCAACCGTCGGGCTTCGGGCCGAGCGGGAGGTGGCCGACGTCGGCGACTGGCCGGCGACGAGCGGGGTAGTCAATTCGCTGGCGGCCCAGGAGGGTGGTCGGGACCTGGGCGACTATGTCCTGCGGACATGGGCCGGGGTCGAGGTTCGGTGGCCCGCCGGGGCCGGAGGCGAAAACCGGGTGGCGGCCGGGCGGCTCGGGACCCGGTCGGTGGCGGCGCGGGCCAGCCCGGCCCGGGGCGACTATCGACCCAACCCTGCCCTCGGCGACCGGCCGCGGTGGGTGGCCAGCGCCGCGGTCGTTCGGGGCCAATCCCGGGTATCGGGCCCCCGGTGGCGCTCCGAGACCCGCGCCGAGGTGGGGTCGGGGGGGGGCGGCTACGGCCGGCTGGTATCGGATCTCGAGGTCGGGGGGCCGGTGGCAGGGGGGGACCTGACCATCCGGGGTCGGGTCGGCCTCGGGGCGGGCGACCTCCCACGGCACCGGACTTTTGCCATCGGTGGGGCCGGGACCCTGCCGGGCGAGGCATTTCGGGCGTTCGGGGGCCGGCGGGCCGGGTTTTGGGCGGCCGACTGGCTGGTACCCCTGCCGGGCCCGGCCGTCGGGCTCGGGGTTCTGGGCCGAACCTCATCCCGGATGAGGGTCGGGCCGATGATCGGGGTGGGGTGGGCTGGGGGTGGGGTGGCGGGGCTGCCCTGGGCGCCCTCCAGGGGCGGCCGGCCCGTGGCTGGCCTGGTGGTCGAACTGTTCGATCGCTCGGTCCGGCTCGAGGTCGGGCAACGCCTCCGGAATGGGGGGCGGCCAACCCTCAGTATCGACGTGGCCAGGGCCTGGTGGCCTGTACTTTGAATGACTGACGCCCGCCTGACACCCTGTTCGTCTATCTTTGTAGGCTCAATACCACACCTGGACCGGAAAGGGCCATGACGCAGTTCGCCGACGAGTGGCTGGTACCTGCCCTGGGGGCGCTTCTACCCGAAGCGACCGTCGCC
>JAEUJH010000872.1 GCA_016794825.1 Gemmatimonadota bacterium | reverse complement strand
GGTCGTGAACTGGCTGAACAGGGTCTGGATCATGAGCCGGGTGACCGGCAGCGTGACGCTGACCGAATCGTCACCGGCAATCCAGAGACCGATGAACGCGTTCACCAGGGTAATGCCGACCAGGATGAAGAAGGCCGGGCTTCGAACCACGGTCTGGACGTCGAACCGGGTCAGGGTCGCGAGCGGCCCCCAGCCCAGGGCTCCGCGGTCGGCTCGGGGCGCCGGCATCGACGCGGGCGCGGCCGGCACCCGGTGCGGCTGGGTCTCCTTCGGGGCGTCCTTGGCGCGCTTGGTCTCCGCCACCCGGTCGCGGCGGAAGGTCCGGGCCGTGAGCGCCAGGCCCGCCAGGGCCAATCCGAGCCAGATCAGCCGGTTCTGGAGGATCCGGCCGGTCAGCGGGGCCAGCAGGGTATTCCGGTCCGCCGGGGTCCAGTTGGCGACGTCGCGCCCGAAGGCCGAAAGGCCGAAGGGATCGACCAGCGACGCCAGGTCGCCGAACTCGGCACGCCGGACGTAGGTGGCGGTCAGGAAGTAGAGCAGGATCCCGATCAGGGCCACGACGTAGGTCGCCAGCATCGACCGGGTGATGGTCGCGAACGCGAACACCCCGGCGGCGAGTACGAACAGAACCGGGACCGAGAGGGCCAGGTACGGGTACAGGTACGACGCCAGGCGGAACGGCCCGACCGTCTCCGGATCGAGCCCGGGCATGGCCGCCGCGACCAGGGCGCCGAGCGGAACGCCGAGATAGACCAGGCAGCAGACCACGAAGGCGCCGCCGAACCGACCGAACAGGTAGGCGAACTTGGTGACGGGCGTGGCTCGAACGATCGGGCCGAAGCCGGTCTCGTCGTCGCGGAGCACCGCCGTGGCCGCGAACGTGGTGGCGATGAACACCGCGAAGATGTTCAGCACCAGGCAGACCATCGCGGTAGTGTGGGGCGAGTTCCGCACCACGTAACCGCCCCAGGCAAACTGGAGCTCGTCGCTGTAGACGAGCGTAAAGGCAAACCAGAAGAAGACCGCGCTGGTGACCCAGAAGATCGGCGCCTTCAGCTGGTAGCGGATCTCGAACTTGGCAATGCTCGTGAGCATGGCGACCTCAGGCCGCGCGTCGCAGGGACGACAGGGTCGAGAAGTACACGTCCTCGAGGCTGCCCTCCGCCGCGGTAAAGCCCGGACCCGGGTTGGCGTCGGCCAGGACGTGGATCACGGTGCGTCCGGCCTGGAGCCGGGTGGCGATCACCTCATGGGCGGCTCGATGGGCTTCGAGTTCGCTCTTGCTGATCGTCTTCTGCCAGATCCGGCCCCGCATCCGTTCCACCAGCTCCTGCGGCGATCCGTCGCACACCAGCCGCCCGCCGACCATGATGGCGGTCCGCGGACACAGGTTCGCCGCGTCCTGCACGATGTGGGTCGAGAGGATGACGACCGTGTTCTCGGCGATCTCCGAGAGGAGATTGAGGAACCGGTTGGCCTCCTCCGGGTCGAGGCCCGCCGTGGGTTCGTCGACGATGATGAGCTGCGGCTTCCCGATCAGGGACTGCGCCACGCCAAAGCGCTGCCGCATCCCGCCCGAAAACCCGGCCAGCGACTTGTGGCGAACGTCCCAGAGGTTGACCTGGTTGAGCAGGGTCTCGATGACGGTCCGGCGTTCGCCCCGGGAGGCGTAGCCCTTGAGGACGGCGATGTGCTCGAGCATTTCCCACGCGGTGACGCGCGGGTACACCCCGAAATCCTGGGGCAGGTAGCCGAGGGTCCGTCGGAGCGAGTCAGGATCGGCCAGGACGTCGATCGCGCCGAAACGGATCGTGCCGGAGGTCGGAACCTGGAGGGTCGCGATGCACCGCATCAGGGTCGACTTCCCGGCGCCGTTCGGGCCCAGGAGTCCGAACATGCCGGGCGGACTCGTGAGCGAGACGCCGTCGAGGGCCCGGGTGCCGTTCGGATAAACGTGGGACAGCTGGTCGATCGTGAGCATGGCGGTTCCGGTCGCTGGGACTGGTGAGAGGTGCGCGTCGGACCGGTTCACGGGACGACTGGCAGCAGAATGGCGGAAGCGTTGGCCTTGCCCCGGAGCACCGTGATGTCGGCCTTGCGGTAATCCGCCGGGGTGGCGTTGAAGATGTTGGGCACGAACGTCTGCGGATTCCGGTCGTAGAGCGGGAACAGGGTCGACTGGATCTGCACCATGATCCGATGACCGGGCTGGAAGACGTGGTTGACGTTGGGCAACTCGAACCGGATCCGCTGCGGCGTGTTGGCCGGGATCGCGGTCGGGTGCTCGAAGCTCTCGCGATACCGGCCGCGGAAGATGTCGAGCGCGATCGGGAGCTGGTACCCGCTCACGGCCGGATTGAGGACGTCGGTGGCCGGGAACACGTCGATCAGCTTGACGACGAAGTCGGCGTCGGTGCCGGTGGTCTGGGCGCGCAGATCGGCGATCGGGATGCCCCGGACCCGAACGGGGGTGGTGAGCACCGGCGTCTCGTAGGTCAGCACGTCCGGCCGGCCGTCGACGAACCGCTGATCCCACACCAGCCACTTGCTCCACGGTTCGTACGGGCTTCCCAGCGTCCCGGCGCCCAG
>JAEUJH010000866.1 GCA_016794825.1 Gemmatimonadota bacterium | reverse complement strand
GGCGTGATCGGGACCGTAGATCGTGTCGACCCAGACCGCGAACACCTGGACGTCGACGCCGCCGGCGCGCCAGGCCGGCAGATCCGCCTGGGCGTCGCTGGCCTGGCCGAGGTCGACGGCGTCGACGGTCAGGCGCTGGATGGTGTCGCAATGCGCGTCCCAGACGATGGCGCGATCGTGGAGGGCCCGGATCCGGGGATCGATGGCGCTGCTCATGCAAGTCCTGACCGGCTCAATCAGCCGCCGTGAGTGTGTTCCGGGCCGGGATAGGCGCCGCTCCGAACCTCCTCGCCAAAACGGCCGATGGCGGCCCGCGCCTCCTGCCCGAGTTCCGCGTACCGCTTGAGGAACTTGGGGGTAAAGCCCTCGTTGAGGCCGAGCATGTCGTGGAGCACGAGGACCTGCCCGTCGCAATCCGGACCCGCGCCGATCCCGATGGTCGGGATCCCGACCGCGGCGGTCACCGACTTGGCGACCGGCCCCGGCATCAGTTCGAGCACCATGGCGAACGCGCCGGCCTGCTCGAGCGCCTTGGCGTCCTCGACCAGCCGGGCCGCGGCGTCGGCCTGCTTGCCCTGGATCTTGAACCCGCCCAACTGGTGCACGGACTGCGGGGTGAAGCCGAGGTGCCCCATGACCGGGATGCCGGCGTTGACGAGCGCGGCGACGGTGGGCGCCCAGGTGGCGCCGCCTTCGAGCTTGACGGCGGCGGCGCCGGTTTCCTTGAGGATCCGACCGGCGTTGGCAATCGCGTCCGGGATCGAGACCTGATAGCTCAGGAAGGGCAGGTCGACCACCACCAGCGCCCGTTTGATGCCGCGCCGGGCCGTCTTGCCGTGGTAGATCATCTGGTCGACGGTGGCCGGGATGGTGGTTTCCTCGCCGGCCAGCACGGGGGCGACCGAATCGCCGACCAGGACGACGTCCACGCCGGCCGCGTCGACCAGCGCGCCGAAGAGCGCGTCATAGGCCGTGATCATCACGATCTTCTGACCCTTCCGCTTCATCTGGACCAGCTCGAGGGTCGTGATCTTCTTCTTCGGGGCGTCGGCGAGATAGTCGGCCATGGGAGGTCCGTCGTTAGGGGAACAGCACGTCGCCGGTCGTGGCATCGACGACCCGAATGGCGCTGGTGGGACAGAACCGGGCCGCCTTGAGCACGAGGGCTTCGGGCGCTCCGGCCGGGTCGTAGACCTCGGACTGCACCTGCTCGTTGTGCCGGAACACCCCGGGCGCCAGGTTGAGGCACTGGGCGTTGCCGACGCAGCGCTGGGAATCGACGGTAATCGTCAGGCGTCGCATCGGGTTCCTCGCGGGAGAGGGTCGGCCGGACGGCTGCCGGGTCGGGAGGCGATCGTCACCAGACCACCGGCAGCGCCTTGAGCGAGCGGAACTGAATGCTCGGCTGATACTCGAGCTGGTCGGTGGCCAGGCGCATGCCCGGAAACCGCTCCGCCAGGGCCCGGAACACTTCCTGACCCTCGACCCGCGCCAGCGTGGCGCCGAGGCAGTAGTGAACCCCGGACCCGAACGATACGTGCGGGTTGGGGCTCCGGGACAGGTCGAACCGATCCGGATCGGGAAAGGCGCGGGGGTCGCGGTTGGCGGCCGCCATGAACCACCGGATCCGGTCGCCCTTCTTGATCTGTTTGCCGTGGCGCTCCACATCCGCCGCCGCGATCCGCTGGGTCGATTTGACGGGGGGATCGAATCGGAGGCACTCCTCGGTGGCCAGGCGGGCGAGCCCCTCGGGATCGGCGCAGAGCTTGGCCCACTGGTCCGGATGCCGGAGCAGCGCCAGGGTGCCGTTGCAGATCAGGTTCATGGTGGTCTCGTGCCCGGCAAACAGGAGGAGCGCACTGTTCACCAGCACCTGATGCCGGGTAAAGATGCCCTCCTTTTCGGCGGCCGCGAGCACGGAGATGAAGTCGTTCTCCGGATGGTCGGCCCGCTGGCCCACCTTCGGCTCGACGTACGCCATCATCTCCCGGATCCCCTCCATCAGGGGCTTCATCCGGTAGGGTTCGCCCCGATTGATGTAGAGGAGCTTGTCGGCCAGTTGGCGGAGGAGTTCGCGGTCCTCGTTCGGCACGCCCATCATGTGGGTGATGATCCGGACGGGCAGCGGCGCCGCCAGCGCCTGGAGCACGTCCATCCCGCCCCGCGGGGCCACCGCGTCCAGCAACTCCGCCACGGCCTGCCGGACGAACGGGCGCCACGATTCCATGGCCGTCGGCGTGAAGTACTCGTGCACCGCCCCGCGCATGGTGGTATGGGCCGGCCGGTCCTGTTCCACCAACTGGTCGGCGCGGAAGTGGCGGACCTCCTCGAAGAGGCCGCGGTCCTCGGGATCGATCGGTGGGTAGGGCTGCCGCTGATCGGTTCGGATCACGGCGGAGGAAAACAGCTCATGGTGGCGGACCAGCCAGACCAGGTCGTCATACCGGGTAATGACCCAGAGCTGGAACCGCTCGTTCCAGTGGATCGGGTCGGTTTCCCGGAGCCGCCCGAAGTACTCGTACGGGTCCGCGATGACGGCGGGCGCGAAGAGATCGGCGGGATCGTGGGTCATGGTGGGGTCCGTTTCGAGGAGCGGGAAACCCGGCGGCCGGCCCGCGACGCCCGCGGAGCCAACACCAGCGTCAGGGTACAGAGTTCTCCACCCGCGGGGTCGCGCGATCGGGTCATGATCGAGACCAGCTGATCGAGGAGGTCGTTGACCCGCTCGAGATCGGGCGGCGAGAGCCAGGCGTGGCGGCGCCCGGCCCAGAGGTTCCGACGATCGCCATCGGGCCGGGCCTGGGCGCTCCCCACCGCGGCGCGAAAATCCCGATCGGCCGTGCGGAGCATCGAGCGGACCAGACGCGAGAGCGGATGATCGCCGCGGGCCGCGGACCCGACCGGATAGTCGAGGACCAGCGGATGGCCCGCCAGGTCGTAGACGGCTTCGTCGCGCCGGCCGGTCCGCCGGGTGGCCTTGATGACGAGCAACCCGACCCGCACCAGCCGCTTGAGGTGGTAGTAGAGCCCGTCGGCCGGCCGGCCCATCAGGGCCGAGATTTCCGGCGCCGACAAGGGACCGGCGGCCTGGATGGTATCGACGATTTCCTGCCGGACCGCCGACTCGACCGCCGCGATCTGATCCCGGCGCCGGATCAGGTAAGGGCGGGAGCGGACTCTGCTTGACATAGTTGGAATATCGCGCGTGATTTCAACACCGCAAGAGAGGATGGGTTTCGCCCATGACCAGCTGGACCGATCTGCTCAAGGCCTGGCCCGGGGAAGAAGTGGTGGTCCGCTACGACCGGGAGGCCGATGCCTGGATGTTCATCGCCATCCACGCCACGCACGGGACCCGCTCCGTGGGCGGTTGCCGTCTCAAGGTCTACGGCAGTCCCGAGGAAGGTCTCTGGGACGCGATCCGCCTGGCCGAGGGCATGACCAACAAGTGGGCGGCCATCGACGTCAACTACGGGGGCGGCAAGGCGGTCATCGCCCTCTCGAAGCCAGTGGCGGGCGAGGCGCGGAAGGCGCTCCTGCTCCGGTTTGGCCGGATGATCGATTCGCTCAACGGCCGGTACGGCACCGGGCCCGACATCGGAACCACGCCGGACGACATGGCGCTGCTGGCCACCGTCACCCGATACGTCCACTGCTACGACTGGACCATCAAGGCGCCGTACGACCCGGGGGTCTACACCGCCCTGGGCGTGTTCGTCGGGATGAAGGCCGCGTGGCGCCACGTCACCGGCACCGACGACCTCCGCGGTGTCCGCGTCCTGGTCCAGGGCGTGGGCGACACCGGCGCGCCGCTGGCCCGGTCGCTCGCCAAGGAGGGCGCGATCGTGCTCCTCAACGATCTCAACGCCGACAAGGTCGCGGCGCTGGCCAAGGAGCTGAACGCGGAGATCGTGCCCCCCGCCACCGTGTACGACACGCCGTGCGACATCTACGCGCCGTGTTCGGTCGGGGCCACGCTCGACGAAACCACCATCCCGAAACTCACCTGCCGGGTCATTGCCGGCTCGGCCAACAACCAGCTGCGGACCGCGGCGGATGGGCCCCGGCTGGTGGCGCGCAAGATCCTCTACGCGCCGGATTACGTCGTCAACGGCGCCGGCGCGGTGTCGCTCGCGATGGTGGACGAGGGGGCGACCTTCCCGGCCATCGAACAGGCCATCCAGGCCATGGATGGTCGGCTGACGCGGATCTTCCAGGAAGCCGACGCGGCGGGTGAATCGCCGGTCGAGGCGGCGCGGCGGATGGTGGAACGCCGATTGGCCTCGGTCCGCGTCTGATCCGGACTTCATGAATTTCCCCGGGGCCGGCTCGACGGCCAGGGCCCCGGGTTCCATATTCCGCCTTCCGACACTCGAGAACTCGATCGTGCTCCCACGGCCACTCATCCGGTTGTTCCCCGCGGTCCTGCTGTCGGCCGCCGTGACCTTGGCAAGCTGCAGCGACGGCGGCAGCGGTCCTCCGCCGCCGCCCCCGCCGCCCGCGCCCGGGAGCTTTTCGCTCAGCGTGACGGCCACGACGCCCGCCTCGATCAGCCAGGGCAGTTCGGGAACGGCCACCGTCACCGTCAACCGGACCGGGAGCTTTACCGGGGCCGTCAACCTGACCGTCGACGGGGAGCCTACCGGTGTGACGGTGGTGTACAACGCCGCCGTGGCGAGTGGCAGCACCACGGCCAGCCTCTCGATCGACGTGGCCCTCAGCGTGCCGACCGGAACCTATCCGCTCACGATCCGCGGCCAGGCGTCGGGCCAACCGGACCAGACCACCACGCTCCAATTGGTGGTGGTGCCCCGGCCCGCGTCGATCACGCTGGCGCGGGCCACCAACGTGGCCCTGAGCGCCAACGCGGGCGGCATCCCGATCACCTTCAACGTCATCATCTCGCGCACCGAGTTCCTCGGCGAGGTCACGTTGGAGGCCGCGTCGGGCCTTCCGACGGGCGTCACCGCGGCGTTCGCGCCGTCGCCCACGACGGGGAACACGATCGGGGTCACCTTCACGATCGCGGCGTCGACGGTGCCGGGGAACTACACGGCGGAGCTCCGGGGCACCGGTCAGGGAATCCAACCCGCCACGCTCTCGGTGCCGTTCACCGTCCTTGGCGTCGGATCGGTGACCGTCTCCCTGAGCCGCCCCGCCATGACGATCCCGCAGAACGGGAGCGACCAGGGGTCGATCGTGCTCAACCGGACCAACTACAACGGGCCCGTCACCCTGGCGGCCACCAACGTGCCGACCGGTGTCACGCTCGGGTTCGGCACCAACCCGCTCAGCACCAACGGGACCGCGATCAACCTGACGGTCGGACCGGCCGCACCGGCCGGCAACCATTCCATCACCATCACCGCCTCGGCGCCGGGGGTGACCGGGAGCTCGGCCGTGCTGACGCTCACGATCACTCCGACGGGAAGCGGCGGGAACACCGCGGTCCGCTTCTGCGGCACGCCGGCCGAGATCCCGATCTGGTTCGGGGTTCAGGATGGCAACAACTGGACCCGGGTGACGATCGGCGCCGCCAACACGTTCACGTTCGACTTCCCGTCGCAGGGATCGATCGCCTGGGTCAATCAGCACGGCGCCGACGATTTCCGGATCTCGATCGTGACGGGAACCCAGGCGGAAATCGCGGTCATCGCGGGGCAGCAGTGCCCGTCGCCGTCGAACCGCACGGTGTCGGGCACGGTGGCCGGCCTGACCGTCACCGACCTCGCGCAGGTCGCCTTCGGACCGCGGAGTCCCGCCACGGCGCCGACGTTCGCGGTGCCCGCGTTCCAGATCACCAATCTGCCTGACGGTCCGCTCGACCTGCTCGCCGCCCGCGCGCCGGTCGGCATCGGCGGTTTCCTGGCCAGCAAGCTCCTGATCCAGCGGGGACAGAACCCGGCCAACGGCGGCTCGCTGGGCACTCTCGACTTCAACGGGGCCGGCGCCCTGACGCCCGACGAGAAGACGATCACGGTGTCGGGCGCCGGGGTCGGCGAGCAACTCCTGTTGTCGTCGTTCTTCCGGACCGCCGGGGGGACCTCGCTCACGTTGGGTGCGGCCACCATCGGCGCCGGCACGACGGGTCCGATCCGCCACGTCCCGTCGGGATCGATCCAGGCCGGTGATTTCCATACCCTGATGGCCGCGGCCACCCAGACCAGCGGCAGCAACACCTCGAGCCGGAGCACGACGCTGTTCGCGGCCCAGCCCGCGGCCGCCACGCTGACCCTGGGCGCGGTCCCGGCCGATCCCGCCGTGCTGGTGTTCTCGAGCAATCCGACGTGGGTCCGGTTCATGACCAACATTCCGCCGCAGACGGACTACCAGCGGCTCTACATCGCGGGCTGGTACCAGACCTCGGGCGCCACCCGGCGCGACATCACGATGACGGTGACCGAGGCCATGGCCACCGTCACCGTGGGGAGCGGCGGCACCAACGTCCGAATGCGGGTCCCGGATTTCTCCCTGGCCCCCGGGTGGAATCAGCTCTGGGAGTCGCGCAACGGGATTCCGGCGACCTGGCTGACCTCGGCCTCGGGATGGAACGCCGCGGGCGGGCTCAGCGCGCCGATCGCCGAGGGCACCGTGACGAAGAGCTATACCAAGACGGGAACGATCACCCCGTAACGACCAACGGAGAACGCTCGATGCGGACATTCGTGCTGGCGGTGGGACTGGCGACTCTTGGCACGCCCACGATCGGCGCCCAGGATCGGGAGGTGGCGATCGAGTGGGGAGTGAAGATCCCCCTGCGCGACGGGGTCCGCCTCAACGCGACCCTGTACCGGCCCCGGGGCGTCACCACGCCCCAGCCCGTGGTCTTTACCCTGACCCCGTACATCGGCGACACCTACCATCGCTACGCGATGCAGATGGCCAAGGATGGCTACATCTTTGCCGCCGTGGACGTGCGCGGGCGGGGCAACTCCGAAGGTGAGTTCGAACCGTTCGTCAACGAGGGCCGGGACGGGCACGACGTGGTGGAGTGGTTTGCCCGGCAGCCGTGGAGCACGGGCAAGATCGCGATGTGGGGCGGGTCGTACGGCGGCACCGACCAATGGGCCACCCTCAAGGAACTGCCTCCGCACCTGACCAGCATCGTGCCGGTGGCGCCGGCCTACCTCGGCATCGACTTCCCGATGGTGGGCAACATCCACTCGACCTACCTGCCCCAGTGGCTCACCTTTACCTCCGGCAACACCGCCCAGGCCCAGATCTTCGGCGACATGACGCAGTGGGCGGGGTACGTCAGCATCCTCCGTCGTGA
>JAEUJH010000799.1 GCA_016794825.1 Gemmatimonadota bacterium | reverse complement strand
CATCCCTTGCCGATTCCCCTCGCCGTGCCGATCGGACTCGGCGCGTATTCGCTGGAGCGGTGGCTCAACCCGGGGCGACTGCATCCGGGCTCCGGCCGTCGACTCGGATTCGAACCGATTGCCCGCGACCTGCGGCTGGCGGCCAGTCCCGAGGCGGTGGCGGAGCTGATCCTCGCCTCGTCGGCCACGCCGCCGTTCACGCCGGTCGGACGAGTCGATGGGCGGCCGGTGCTCGACGGCGGGCTGGTCGACAACGCCCCCGCGTTCGTCGCCGAGCGCGAGCGGATCTGGCCCCGACACCTGGTGGTGTTGACCCGGCCGTACCCGGCGTCGGTCATGGGGGAGCGGGGCAACCGGTGGTATCTCTATCCGAGCGAGCCGCCGCCGGCGGACCGCTGGGACTACACTCGCCCGGAACGGATCACCCGCACCATCGCCCTCGGCGAGCGGGACGCGGATCGGTTCGGGGCCCGACTCGACGCCTGGCTTTCGGGAGGGCGGTAATGGACATCGAAGGATTCCGGCGGGAGGCGCACGCCATCGTCGATTGGATGGCCGACTATCTCCGCGACGTGGGCCGGGAGCGGGTGGTTCCCCTGACGGAGCCGGGGCGCACCGCGCGGGCGCTGCCCCCGGCGCCGCCGGCCGAGGCCGAGGGCTTCGGCGCCATCCGGGCCGACTTCGACCGCCTGATCTTTCCGGGCATGACGCATTGGGCCCATCCCGGGTTCTTCGCGTATTTCCCCGCCAATCACAGTCCGCCGTCGATCCTGGCCGAGATGATGATCGCGGCCATGGGCGCCAACTGCATGTCGTGGCAGACCTCGCCCGCGGCCACCGAGCTGGAGCAGGTCGTCATGGACTGGTTGCGGCAGATGGTGGGGTTGCCGGCCGAGTTCAAGGGCGTCATCCAGGATTACGCGTCGACGTCGACCCTGGTGGCGATGATCACGGCGCGCGATCGGCACCGCGATCAACTCGATCGCTCGGTCGTGTATCTCTCGACCGAGGCCCATTCGTCGGTGGCCAAGGGAGCTCGGCTGGCCGGGTTCCGTCCTGATCTGGTCCGATTGGTTCCGACCGATGAACGATACGCCCTCAGCCCGGCCGCCCTCCGGGAAATGATCGCCGCCGATCGGGCCGCCGGACTGGTGCCCGCGGTCATCGCGGCCACGCTCGGCACGACGTCTTCGACCGGGCTCGACCCGGTCGGCGAGCTGGCCGACATCGCGGCCGCCGAAGGCTGCTGGCTCCACGTCGACGCGGCGTTTGCCGGCGCCGCCGCCATCGTTCCAAAACTGCGGTGGATCATGGCCGGCACCGAGCGGGCCGACAGCATCGTGATCAACCCGCACAAATGGCTGCTGGTCAATCACGACTGCTCGGCATACTTCGTTCGCGATCCGGATGCCCTGACCCGTTCGATGAGCACGGCGCCGGCCTATCTGCGGACCCGGTTCGACGACACGGTGGTCAACTATCGGGACTGGGGCATTCCGCTCGGGCGCCGGTTCCGGGCGCTCAAGCTGTGGTTCGTGATCCGGAGCTATGGGGTGACGGGTCTCCAGGCCATGATCCGCGAACACGTCCGGCTCGGCGGCCGGTTCGCGGAGTGGGTGGCGGCTGACCCCGATTTCGAACTGGCCGCGCCGGCGCCGGTCGGATTGGTCTGCTTCCGATGGAAGCCGGCGGGTCGCGACCTGTCGGGCGAGGCGCTCGACCGCGCCAACCAGAGCCTCCACGAGCGGATCAACGCGGCCGGCGATCTCTTCCTGAGCCACACGGTTCTTGGCGGCCGCTACACGATTCGGCTGGCGCTCGGTCACCTGTCGACCGACGAGGCGCTGGTCCGGCGGGTGTGGGAACGGGTTCGGGAGAGCGCGGTCGGGTTGCCCTCCTGAAGACGGCCCCGGGAGTTGATCAGACCGCGGGGCTGGCCGGTGGAACGGCGGGGGCCTTGCGAATGCTGGCGATGAGTGACGCCGCGAGGATCGTGAATCCGCCAAGCCATTGGGTCGGCGCCAGCCGGTCGCCCAGGCTGATCCAGGCCGTCGCCGCCGCCACCAGCGGCTCGAGCGCATAGAGCACCGAGGCCTCGGTCGGGCGGACCAGTTTCTGGCCCACCAACTGCCCGCCGAAGGTGGCGACCGACGACAGCGCCAGGAACGGAATCAGGATCACCGTCACCGGCGACCATTCGATCCTCGGCGTTTCGAGCACCATCGACGCCACCCCTCCCAGCACGGTCATGGCGATGAACTGGACCGCGAGCAGCGGCAGCGGTTCGTGGCGGCCGGTCACCGCGCCGGCGACCACCACGTAGCACGCGGCCCCCACGGCGCTTGCCAGCATGGCCACGTCACCGAGCCCGAATCCGGCTCCCGACCCGCCCGGCCGGGTGAGCCACCACGCGCCCAGGGTGGCGAGACCGACCGCCAGCAGGTCCCGCCGGGTCGGGCGTTGGCGGTGGGCGGCCAGCATCAGCACCGGCACCAGCGGAGTCTGGAAGCTGAAGAGGAAGGCGGCGCGGCCCGGATCGATCCGCGACAGGCCGAACACGAAGAGCGCCAGTTGGGCTGCAAAGAGCGCGCCTAACGGGATACCCACGCGCCAGTCGTCCCGCCGGGTCCGCCGGTACACCAGCGTGAGGAGGGCGGCCGCGCAGCCGAACCGGAGCGACATGTAGAGCAGGGGCGTGGCCCGGTCGAGCACCATCTTGTTCAGGGTGAACGACGCCCCCCAGACGAAGGTGCAGCCAAGCAGGATCAGGACCGCGCGCCGATGGGTCATTGGGCGCCGGGGCCGAGCAGCGGCGCCAGATACCGGCCGGTGTGGGTCCCCGCGGCCACGATCGCCTCGGGCGGCCCCTGGGCGACGATCCGGCCGCCGCCGTCGCCGGCCTCCGGTCCGAGGTCGACCACCCAGTCGGCCCGCTTGATGACATCGAGATGGTGTTCGATCACCACCACGGTGTGGCCCAGATCGACGAGTCGATCGAGGACGGTCATCAGCTGCCGGACGTCGTCGAGATGGAGGCCGGTGGTAGGCTCGTCGAGGAGGTAGAGCTTCCGGCCTGCCCGCTTGCCGGCCTGGATCAGCTCGCGGGCGATCTTGAGCCGCTGGGCCTCGCCGCCCGAGAGGGTCGTGGCGGGCTGGCCCAGGCGGAGGTAGCCGAGCCCGACCTGCTGGAGATGCCAGAGCGCCGCGCCGAGGCGGGGCTGGTGATGGAACCGACTGATGGCGTCGTCGACGGTCCACTGGAGGACGTCGTGGATCGACTGGCCCCGGACCCGGACGTCGAGGATCTCCCGCTTGAAGCGGGTGCCCCCGCATGCCTCGCAGGGGACGTAGACGTCCGCCATGAAAACCATCTCGACCATGACCTGCCCGGCGCCCTCACACTGGTCGCAGCGGCCCCCGCCGGTGTTGAACGAGAACGTCGTGGGCGAGTACCGCCGCGACCGGGCCAGCGGCTGGGCCGCGAACAGATCGCGGATGTCGTCGAATCCCTTGACGTAGGTGATCGGATTGCTCCGCGGCGTCCGGCCGATGGGCGACTGGTCGATCAGGACCACGTCCTGCAGCCATTCGTGCCCGGTCATCGCGTCGACCGAGCCAGCCACCTCGCCCAGGTGCGCCTTGACCGAGGCCTCACCGTGGAGCCGGGCTTCCAGTTGGCGATAGAGCACGTCGTGGACCAGAGTGCTCTTGCCCGAACCGGACACCCCGGTCACGGCCACCAGGGTGCCTAACGGAAGGTCGAGGTCGACGCTCTGGAGGTTGTGGAGCCGGCCGCCCCGGAGCCGGAGCCATTTCGGGCCCGGGGGCCGTCGGACGCTGGGGACGCCGATCCGCTTGACGCCGGACAGGTACTGGCCCGTCAGGCTGTCACCCGCGGCGGCCAGCGGGCCCGCGTGCACCACCCGGCCCCCGCGTTCGCCCGAACCGGGGCCGAGTTCGACCATGTAGTCGGCGCGCCGGATCGCCTCGAGATCGTGCTCGACCACCACGACGGTGTTGCCCGCGTCGCGGAGCCGGCCCAGCAGCGCCAGGAGCCGATCGGTGTCCCGGGGGTGCAGACCGATCGACGGCTCGTCGAGGACGTAGAGCGAGTCGACCAGCTTGGCCCCGAGCGCGTTGGCGAGCGCGATCCGCTGGGCCTCGCCGCCGGAAAGGGTCCGGGTCTGGCGGTCGAGGGCCAGATAGCCGAGACCGACGTCGTCGAGATACTCCACCCGGGCGGCCAGTTCGGTCAGGATGTCGCGCGCCACGGTCCGTTCGGTGTCGCCGAGCGGGAGTCCGCGGAGCCAGAGCTTGAGATCGGCCAGGGGCAGGGTGGCGACGTCGGCGATCGTCCGGTCGCCCACCTTCACGGCCAGGGCCTGGTCGTTCAACCGGGTTCCGTGGCAGGCCGGGCAGGTCTTGGCGAGCTGATACTGGCGGAGGAAGACCCTGATATACTGTTTGTAGCGCTTCTCCTCGAGTCCCCGGAGGAACGGGAAGACGCCGAGGTAGCGGCCGACCTTGCCGTGGAGCAATTCCCGCCGGATCGGAGCCTTGAGGGTGCGCCACGGCGCGGCGGGATCGGCGCCGAGTTTCCGGGCGGTATCGAGGAGCAGACGGCGGCGGCTCTCGTACCGGGGCTTGGTCCACGGGTCGATGGCGCCTTCCACCAGCGACTTGGTCTCGTTCGGGACGATCAGCGATTCGTCGTACTCGAGCACCGCGCCGAAGCCGTTGCAGCCGGCGCAGGCGCCCCGGGGGTTGTTGAACGAGAAGAGCGCCGGCGTCAGGTGGGCCGCCGGGGTGTCGCAGGTGGAGCAGGCCGGATGCTCCGTAAACCGGAGCCGGCCCTCGGCAAACAGCACCACCGCGATCCCGTCGCCCTCGCCCATGGCCTGGGCAATCGCGTCGGGCAGGCGGGCGTCGGGTCGATCGGCCTGGGCCAGCCGGTCGACCACCACGAGCAGTTCGGCTGCCTGGCCCAGGTCGAGATCCTCGCCGACGTCGTCGAGGTGGAGGGCGGTCCCGTCGGCCTGAATCCTGAGGAACCCCATCGCCCGTAGGTTGTCGACGATCGCGGCATGGGAGAGCCGGGCCGAGGGCGGCAGCGGGAAGCAGACCTGCACCGGCACCGGGCCGAGGGCGCGGACCCGCTCGGCGGCGGTGGTCGGGGTGTCCCGGGCCACCCGGGCCCCGCACTTCCGGCAGAACTGGCGGCCGGCCCGGGCCCACAGGAGCCTGAGATAGTCGTACACTTCCGTGGCCGTGCCCACGGTCGAGCGGCTCGAGACGGTCGGGTTCCGCTGCTCGATGGCCACGGCGGGGGCGATCCCCTCGATCCGGTCGACGAGGGGCTTGGGCATCCGCTCGAGGAACTGCTTGGCGTAGGTCGAGAGCGACTCGATGTAGCGCCGCTGCCCCTCGGCGTAGATGGTGTCGAAGGCCAGGGAACTCTTGCCGGAGCCCGACGGGCCGGTAATGACGATCAGCCGTCGGTGGGGCAACGCGACGGTGATCCCCTTGAGGTTGTGTTGACGGGCGTTGACGACGCGAAGATACGAGTCCGGCACGGCGGAAGAAAATAACGGGGGGACCGATTACTTTCTTGACCGATCCATGGCCAAGCTGCTGACGCCGAAGGTCCTCCTCCGGGGGCTCGAGTTGTTTCTCCTCGCGTCCCTCGTGAGCTTCGGGGCCGTTCTCATCTACAGCAAGAGTTCGACGGCTTTCCTCCGGGCCAT
>JAEUJH010000788.1 GCA_016794825.1 Gemmatimonadota bacterium | reverse complement strand
GCGGCGCCGGAGCCGGGAGGCCGCGTGGCGGGCAATGGTCAGGAGCCACCCGCGGGCCGAGTCGGTCCCGGCAAAGGAACTCGCGCTCCGCCACACCGCCAGGAAGGTTTCCTGGAGGGCGTCCTCGGCGTCGGCGCCATGACGCGTCAGGTTGCGGAGATAGCGAAACGCGGCCGCCTGGTGTCGGCCGACGAACGTCGTGAAGGCCTGACGATCGCCGGCCGCCGTTCGGGCCAGGAGATCCGCGTCGCTTTCGATCACCGCTCTGAGACAGGGCAGGTATTGATGCCCAGCAGCGTGTACAGCGGGCAGGATCCGAGCAGGCCGGTGGCCAGGGGGACGATCCCGAACAGACCCCACATGGTCTTGGGACCGATGACGACCAGCGACAGCAGGCCGAGGCCGAGGACGACGCGAAGGACCCGCTCGATGTTGTGCTCGTTGCGAGGAAGCAGATTGGCCACGTTACGCTCCGGTTGGGGGGGGCGCCCCCGAATCGGGGGCCTCACATCGAAAGAGCCAGAACGGGCGGAAAAGGATTCGGGCCGAAAGCTAACCGACCCGGGCCGGGGGGCTGGAAATGCCCCCGGCGGGTGTCGGTTCGGCTGGCGGGCGGTATGTTTCGGCGGCTCGGAAAGGCGGGTTCGCGGCGCGGGTTTTGTTGGCGACCCCGGTCTGAACGACCGCGAGCCACCAATCTCACCACGAGGCTGTGCCATGACTTTTACCACCGTACGCCGGGGGACGCTCCTGATCGGCCTGGTGGCCGCCGTCCAGGCCCCGGTCCGGGCGGCCGCCCAGGAGGCGGTCGATCGGGCCGCCATCGATCGGCTCAAGGAAGAGGGGTTTGGCCGGAGCCAGGTCATGGACCTGATGAGCTGGCTCACCGACGTCCACGGGCCCCGACTCACCGGCTCGCCGATCACCAAGGCCGCCGGCGACTGGGCGATCGACGTCATGAAGCGGTGGGGCCTCCAGAACGTCGACTACGAGTGGTGGGGTCCGTTCGGACGCGGGTGGGTCAACGAACGGTTCGGCGCCCAGGTGACGGCCCCGGTCCCGTTCCCCGTCATCGGATATCCCAACGCCTGGTCCGAGAGCACCAAGGGTCGGGTCAAGGGCGGGTTCGTGATCGTCGACCTGGCCTTTTTCAACCACGCCGACACGCTGGCCGCCTACCGCGGCAAGCTCAAGGGGCAGTTCCTGCTGGCCCGGCCGGAGCCGACGGTGACGGCCCAGTTTGCCCCGCCGGCCCGCCGGTTTTCCCAGGAGGAGCTGGACCGGATGGCGGCCGCCCCGGCCCCGACCCCCGGCCAGGGCGGATTCCGCCGGCCGCAACCGCCGCCGCCCGCCGACCCGACCAAAGCGGTGAGCCCGGCCCAGCTGCAGCAGTTCCTGTTCGAGGAGGGGGTTCTGGCGGTAATCTCGCCGGGCCGGGGCAGCGGCGGAACGGTCTTTCCGGCGGGCGGCGGGAGCCGCGCGGCGGACGCGCCCCGGACGGTGCCCGCGGTGTCGCTCAGCGCGGAACACTATGGCCGGATCTACCGGATGGTGACGAAGGGCGTGACGGTCCAGATGGAACTCGAAGTCGTCAACCGGTTCAATACCGACGACCTCAAATCCTTCAACATCGTGGGCGAGATCCCCGGCACCGACCGGGCCGACGAGGTCGTGATGCTCGGGGCCCACTTCGACAGCTGGCACACCGGCACCGGCGCCACCGACAACGCCGCCGGCTCGGCCGTGATGATGGAGGCCATGCGGATCCTCAAGGCCAGCGGCCTGCCGATGCGGCGAACCATCCGGATCGGGCTCTGGACCGGCGAGGAACAAGGGCTCCTCGGGGCCCGGGCCTACGTCAAGGCGCACTTCGGCGACGGCCAGGCCGGCACGACGACGCCGGAACACGCCAAGATCTCGGGCTACTACAACCTCGACAACGGCACCGGCGCCATTCGAGGCGTCTATCTCCAGGGCAACGAGGCCATCCGTCCGGTCTTTGCCGAGTGGATGAAGGCGCTCGACTCCGACAGCATCACGGTCCGGCACACCACCCTCGCCAACACCGGTGGCACCGACCACCTCGCGTTCGACGCGCTCCGGATTCCGGGGTTCCAGTTCATTCAGGATCCGATCGAGTACGACACCCGGACCCACCACTCCAACATGGACGTGTACGAGCGGATCCTGCCAGCGGACCTGCGCCACAACGCCGTGGTGGTGGCGGCGTTCGTCTACCTGACCGCCAATCGTCCCGACCTGCTGCCCCGGAAGTCGCCGCCACCGGCCACCCCGTGATCCGATGACTCAACCTCCGTTGGACGGCGCCCTCGGCGGCCGGTACACCCCGGAGCGCGAACTGGGCCGGGGCGGAATGGCCACGGTCTACCTGGCCGAGGACGTCCGCCACCGGCGGCGGGTGGCCCTCAAGGTCCTCCATCCCGAGTTGTCGGCGATCCTCGGTTCGGAGCGATTCCTCCAGGAAATCGAACTCACCGCCAACCTCCAGCATCCCCATATCCTCCCGCTGTTCGATTCGGGAAGCGCCGGGGGTCAACTGTTCTACGTCATGCCGTTCGTCGAGGGCGAGACTCTTCGCGGCCGGCTCGAGCGGGAGACCCAGCTGCCCCTGGACGACGCGCTCCGGATCGCGGGCGAAGTGGCGGACGCCCTGGCCTACGCCCACGAACGCGGCGTGGTCCACCGCGACATCAAGCCGGAGAACATTCTCCTCCAGGGAGGTCACGCGCTGGTGGCCGACTTCGGGATCGCGCTGGCGGTCCAGCAGGCCGGCGGCCAGCGGATGACCCAGACCGGCTTGTCGCTCGGCACCCCGCAGTACATGGCGCCGGAACAGGCCATGGGCGACAAGGCGGTGGATCACCGCGCCGACATTTACGCCCTCGCGGCCGTGACCTACGAGATGCTGACGGGCGAACCGCCCCACACCGGGCCCAGCGCCCAGGCCATCGTGGCCAAGGTGCTGACCGAACCGGTCCGGCCGGTTCGATCCCTCCGTCCCACGGTTTCGGAGCAAGTCGACGGCGCCATCCAGATGGCGCTCCAGAAGCTGCCGGCCGATCGCTTTTCCAGCGTCCGCGAGTTCAGCGAGACGCTGCGGGGTGGCGCCGGAACTCGCCAGTTCACGGCCCGGATGGAAACCGCGGCGGGCTTGCTGTCGCCGGTCCGACGACGAGGCGGGCTGGTCGTCGGCGTGGTCGTGGTCGGGGCGGCGCTGGGGCTTGGCTGGGCGCTCGGGCGATCCCGCCCCGCGGCCGAGGCGAGCAGCCCCGTGCTGTCGGTGCCGCTCGCGTTTCCGCTGGCCTCGGAAGCCTCGATCGGCGGTGCCACCATGGCCCTGAGCGGTGACGGCACCCAACTCGCCTTCGTGGCGCCGGACTCCCTCGGCACCGGGAAGCTGGTCGTCCATCGGCTCGACGACTCCCGCGAGGTCACCATCGAGGTGGATGCCGCCACCGCCGCGTTCTCGCCCGATGGGAGGATGCTGGCGTACACGACCCCAGGGTCGATCAAGGTCGCGCCGTCGACCGGCGGTACCGCCCGGGTCGTCGTTCCCTCGTTCGGGGCTCGGGGCATCACCTGGATCGACGACTCCACGATCGTCTTTTCGGTGCGCGGCGCCCTGGGTCGCGCCGTCGTGGGCCGGACCGGGCTCGATACCCTGCCCGGGACGTTGGCCGACCCGGTCGCCTACGCCCTGCCCTGGGCGATCACCCGCGATCTCCTCCTGGTCCAGCGAAGCCCATCGGCGGGCCAGCCTTCCGAAGTCGGCATCTATTCGATCAGCCGAGGTGCCTTTCGGTCCTTCGGATTTCGGGGCGGCGCGCCGAAGTACGTCGCCCCGGGCATCGTCCTCTTCATGAACGACGGGAGTCTCTGGGGTGTGGAGGTGGACCCGAAGACGCTCACCCCTCGCGGCACGCCCAAGGCGGTGGTGGACGGCCAGGCCGGCGGACGGGTGGCGGGCTATGCCGTGTCGAAGGCCGGGATGGTCATCGTTCGCCGCAGCACCGCGGGCGTCGGCCGGCGGCTCGTCGTCGTCGACCGGGCCGGCACCGGGGCCCGGGAGGTGCGCCGGGAACGCTCGCTGTACCGGTCGGTGCGGTTCTCGCCCGATGGAACGCGGAT
>JAEUJH010000767.1 GCA_016794825.1 Gemmatimonadota bacterium | reverse complement strand
CGGAACCCGACGCCCAGCCGGTCGATTCGCCAGGCCTCGATGGCCGTCCGGGCGTCCGGCGACCCCGTCGAGGACGGGGCTACAGCGCGGTGGCCCGGTAGCCCGCGTCGGAGATGGCGGTGACGATCCGGTCCGCGTCGGCCGCGGTCGGATCGTACTCCAGCTCGGCCCGCCCGATGGCGACCGACTTGATCCGGACGCCGGGGATGTTCGCCAGGGTCCGGTTGACCGCGTTGAGGCAGTGCGAGCAGGACATGCCTTCGATGGCAAGGGACAGATTGGTCATGCCGTAACGAAAGCCCCGCCGGCCGAGCCTCGCAACCCGCGACAACCGGGGCAAACCCCCGACCGGCCGGGTCGCAGCACCACCCCGTCACCGCACCCTAAACAATTACACCACAATATCTTAGCCACCGACTGCCGAGGCATAGGTTCTGCAAGTCCGGAAAGACGCCATGGCCTCCTCCCTCGACCCCGCCACCCGGACCCTGTTCGTCCCGGTGCTCGACCTGTCCGGCGGGCTTCCCGACCCGGTCGCGATCAGCACCTGGCACATGGCCCTCAGCAACCTGGTCGGGGCCGAGTTGCCGCATCAGCTGTTCGGCCTCTGGGTCTTTCCGGAGCGGGGCGGCGTCGTTCTCCTCGGCCCTGACGACCTGGCCCAGGACCGGCTCGAGGTGCCAGTGCCGGATCCGTTCCTGACCCAGGACCAGCTCTTCGACCTCGAGGAGACCCTCCGCCAGGCCAAGTACGCCTCCGCCGCCGCCATTCCGATCCGGACCGACGGCCGCGACGTGGGCCTCCTCCTGATCGGCACCTTCGAGCCGGGCGCCTACGCCGCCGCGGCGGCCCGGCTCCTCCGCCAGCTGGCCGACAAGCTCGGCCCCGCGCTGACGTCGTTAGGCGCCATGGTCACCGCGTCCGCCGAACCGGCCCCGCCGCCGGCCGACGAGGAGAACCTGACCGACGCCCTCCTGGCCGTGGTCGACGATGCGCCGACCGGCCCGGAGCTGATCCGCCGGCTCTCCGGCCTGATCCACACTCACGTGCCCCACGACCGGCTCGAGATCGTGGCCTACGCCAACGGGTCGCGCGCCGCCATTCCGCTCTCGGGCCAGGCGGGCCGGCGCCGATGGGGCGCCGCCACCAGCACCTGGGGCGACGTCGTCAAGCTGCTGAACGAGTTCATGGGCGAGCAGCCGACCGCCACGATCGTCAATCTGGCCGCCGAAGCGCCGGGCCTGACGCTCCCCGGCGTCACCGGCGGTCCGGGCCGGATCGGCTCGGTCCTGGGCGCCCGCCTGACTCTCGGTGGCGAACCGATCGGGATGATCGTGGCCGGCCACGCCGCCCAGGGTCTGTTCCGCGACCGCGACGAAGCCATTCTCGAGCGCGTGGCCCGGGTGGTGGCGCCTCGGATCGCCGCGCTCCGGCTCGAGTCGGAGGCCCAGGGACTCCGGGGTCAGCTCGAGGTGCTCCAGGCGCCGTCCCTGCCCGTGCTGCGGGCCGCCGACAGCCTGGCCACCACCGCGCACCTCGGCGAGGCGCTCCATCGCTTTGCCGCCGAGATCCGCGAGGTCATTCCCCACGACCAGATCCGGTTCCAGCTCCGGATCGGCGAGGACGAGGCCGTCGAACTCACCCCCGACACCATCCGCCCGCTGCCCGACCTCCCGCTCCTCCCGATCGCCGAACTGGGCGCGCGCGCGGTGCTCGAGAACGAGCGGCCGTGGACCCTGATTCATCGGCACGAGGTCGAGGGGCTGGCGGTGGCGCTGCGGGTGGCGGGTCGGGTGATCGGCGCGATGGTGCTGGAGACGGCGCACTTCGAAGGTCCGCGCGACGCGGCGGCCGTGGCCCAGCAGTTCGCCGCCGTGGCGGCGCCCCATCTCGAGCTGCTCCGACGCGGTGCGCTCCGGAGCATGCCGGCCGCCGCTCGGAAGCCCTGAGGATCGTCGAGAAGAACCTACCGAGGCGCCTCGGGCCCCTCGATCGGGAGCACCAGCCAGAAGGTGCTCCCCTGCCCCACCACCGACTCCACTCCGAT
>JAEUJH010000753.1 GCA_016794825.1 Gemmatimonadota bacterium | reverse complement strand
GACAGGGAACTTGTTCGTGGCTTCCGAACCCGCGATCCAATACCACGCCATCTTCGACGCGGTCGCCGTCGGCCTCATCGTGGCCGATGACTCCGGCACCGTCCTGGCCATCAATCGCGCCGCCAGCCGGATCTTCGGCGTCGGCGCCGAGGACATCCGGGGCCAGTCGATCCGCGAGGTCCTCCCCAGCCTTCGCGCCGGCGACGTCGCGGGTCAACTGGCCCAACTGGCCGCCGCCGGCCGGGGGCGACCCTCGATGCGGGAATCCACCGGCCGGCGGCCGGACCGCAGCGTGTTCCCGATCGAACTCGCCGTCACCTCCGCGTCCCAGGACGGCCTGACGACGTATACGGCGACGGTGGCCGACATCAGCGGCTGGAAGCGGATCGACGAGGAGCGCCACGGCTACCTCCTCGAACTCGAGTCGGCCAAGGTCTCCGTCGAGCGGACCGCGGCCGACCTGGCGCGGTCGATGGAGGACATCGCGGAGGCCCGGGAACGGGCCGAGGCGGCCGCCCGGGCCAAGAGCGACTTCCTGGCCACCATGAGCCACGAGATCCGGACCCCGATGAACGGCGTGATCGGGATGGTGGGCCTGCTCCTCGAAACCGAGCTGTCGCCGGAACAGCGGGAGTACGCCACCACGGTCAAATCCTCGGCCGAGTCGCTGCTCACGATCATCAACGACATTCTCGACTTCTCGAAGATCGAGGCCGGCCGGTTGTCCTTCGAGCCGCTGCCGTTCGACCTGCGGACCGCGGTCGAGGAAGTGGTCGAGCTGCTGTCGGCCCGGGCGCAGGAAAAGGGGCTTCGACTCGCCGCCCGATTCACGCCGGGCACGCCCCGGCACGTGATCGGCGACGCCGGCCGGGTCCGCCAGATCCTCCTCAACTACGCCGGCAACGCCATCAAGTTCACCGGCGAGGGCCACGTCCTGATCGAGGTGTCGTGCGACGAGCAGGCCGGCGGGGAGGCCGCCCTGCGGCTGGCCGTGACGGACACCGGCATCGGGATCCCGCCCGAGCACCAGACCCGCCTGTTCCAGAAGTTCTCCCAGGCCGACGCCTCCACGACCCGGAAGTTCGGCGGGACCGGCCTCGGGCTGGCCATCTGCAAGCAGCTGGCGGAACTGATGGGCGGCACGGTCGGACTCGAGAGCGAGACGGGCCGCGGTTCCACCTTCTGGGCCACGATCCGGCTGGCCCTCGACCCGGCCGGCCAGACCGGACTCGGCCAGCACGCGCTCAAGGACACCCGGATCCTCTATCTCGACCGGAATCCGATTCAGCGGCTGATCATGGTCGAGCAGGCCGCCGAATGGGGCGCCCGGATCGACGCGGCCGACGCCGTCGATCGCGGATTCGACCTCCTGGAACGGGCCGCCGCGGCCGGCGATCCCTATCGCTTCCTCATCGTCGACTACCAGCTCGGCGACGCGAACACGGTGAACTTTGCCCGGGAGGTCTCCACCCAGGATCGGTACGGCCGACCGATCCAGGTGCTCATGACCGATGGCGGCACCCGGGGTCACGCGGATCGCCTCGCGGCGGCCGGCTTCCTGGCGTATCTCTCCCGCCCCATCCGGTCGGGCACCCTGGCCGACGCCCTGACCCGACTGGTCGCGCCCCGTTGCGACCTGCCCACTCGAGCGGCGGCGGACCCCAAGGTCGAACCGGCGCTTCCCGGACTCCGGGTCCTGGTCGTCGACGACAACGCCGTCAACCAGAAGGTGGCCACCAAGATGCTCGAGAAGTTCGGCTGCCGGATCGACCTCGCCAGCAGTGGGCGGGAGGCGGTGGAACTGTGGGCTAGGGTTCCTTATGCGTTGATCCTGATGGACTGCCACATGCCGGACATGGACGGGTTCGAAGCCACCGCCGAAATCCGCCGGCGCGAAAACCCTGACAGCCGAACACCGATCGTGGCGCTCACCGCCAACGCGATGGCGGGCGACCGCGATCGCTGTCTCGAGGCGGGCATGGACGAC
>JAEUJH010000676.1 GCA_016794825.1 Gemmatimonadota bacterium | reverse complement strand
TGGTCGAAGTTGACCTTGACCCGGTCGGCCATCGGCAGATGTCCCAGGTCGAGGTAGTAGGCGTCCTGGTCGACGAAGGCGGCGTCCATGCCGAGCGCGTCGAAAATGGCTCGGGCCACGGTGGTTTTCCCGGAGCCCGAGCCGCCCACGACCCCGATGACCAGGGGTTTGATCATCCGTCAGTCCACCTCGTGCTTGACGTGGTCCTTGTTCTCGGCGGCCACCTTGGCCGCGACGTCCGGTGGCGCCTCGGCGTAACCGTGGAACCGCTCCTTGTGGGTCCCGCGTCCGTGGGTGATCGAGTGGAGCGCGGTCGAGTACTTGTAGAGCTCGGCCTGGGGGATCAGCGCGCTGACCCGGGTCAACCGGCCGGTCGACTCAGTGTTGAGGATCTGCGCCCGCCGGGGACTCAGGTCGCCGAGGACGTCGCCGAGCATCTCGTTCGGGGTGAAGATGTCGACCGCCATGATCGGCTCGAGCAGCACCGGTCGGGCCTTCGGCGCCACGGTCCGGAAGGCCAGGATGCCGGCCATCTTGAACGACATTTCGTTCGAGTCGACGTCGTGATAGCTGCCCTCGAAGACCTCGGCCCGGAAGTCGACCATCGGGTAGCCCGCCATCGAGCCCCGCGCCGCCGCTTCCTGAATGCCGCGATCCACCGCCGGAATGAACTTTCCGGGAATGACCCCGCCGACGATGTTGTCGATGAACTCGTACCCCGATCCGCGGGCCAGCGGCGCCAGCCGGATCCAGCAGTCGCCGTACTGGCCCCGGCCGCCGGACTGCTTCTTGTGCTTGCCCTGCCCCTCGGCCATGCCCTTGATCGTCTCGCGGTACGCCACCTTGGGACGCGCCAGCTCGGCGTGGACGCCGTACTTCTTCTGAAGCCGTCCGAGAATGATCTCGAAATGGCGTTCGCCCAGGCCATGGATCAGCGTCTGGCCCAGCTCCGAGTTGTACTCGAAATGGAAAGTCGGATCCTCTTCGTGGAGCTTGTGGAGGCCGGCCGCCAGCTTGTCCTCCTCGCCCCGCTGCTTGACCACCACCGCCGCCGTGGCCTCGGCGTCCGGAAACTCGATCGGCTCGAGGTGGACCTGGTGGTCCTTCCGGCAGAAGGTGTCGTTGGTGTGGGTGTCGCGGAGCTTGGCCACCGAGCCGATGTCGCCGGGATGAAGCTCGGGCACCTCGAATCGCTCCCGCCCCTGCTGGACCGAGAGGTGGCCGAGTTTTTCCGCCACGCTGTGCTCGTGGTTCCAGACTTCCTCGCCGGTCTTGATCTGGCCGGCGTAGAGCCGGAACAGACTCACGTCACCCACGTGCGGTTCGGACATGATCTTGAAGACCCGGCCCACCAGTGGACCCTCGGCCGGCTTCGGAACCTCGAGCGGCGACGGGAACAACTCGACGATTTCGGTGAGCAGGGTCTGGACCCCGATCAGCCGTTCCCCGCTGCCGCAGAAGAGCGGGACGATGTCGCCCGCGAGCATCGCCCGCTTCATGGCGGGCACGATCTCCTCGCGACTCAGCCGTTCGCCGGCCAGGAACTTCTCGATCAGCGCGTCGTCGGTGGCGGCGACCGTCTCGGTGAACTGGTCGGTGTACTTGGAGAAGACGCCCTGGTACTCGGCCGGGATCGGGCCCTCGTCGTACTCCCCGGTCTTGGACCCGGGCCGGAAGATCTGGCAGGTCCCGGTAAAGAGATTGATCACGCCCTTGAAATTGAGCCCGTCACCCACCGGGATTTCGACCGGGAGCACCTTCGGCGTCAGGTGCTCGCGAACGTCGTCGAACACCTTCTCGAAGTTGGCGTGCTCCTTGTCCATCTGGGACACGAACAGGATCCGGGGCAGGTGGAGATGGTCGCAATGCTCCCAGACCTTCTCGGTCCCGACTTCGACCCCGCTGGTGCCGCTCAGCACCACCACGGCGGCATCGGCCACGCTCAGGCCCGAGGCGACTTCGCCGTAGAAATCGAGGAACCCGGGGGTGTCGAGGAGGTTGACCTTGACCCCCATCCACTCGGCAAAGCCGACACCGAGGCTGATCGAATGCTTCCGCTCGATTTCGTCGGCGGAGGTGTCGGTCAGGGTCGTTCCTTCCTTGATGGAGCCGTGGCGTTTGCTGGAACCGGAGACGAAGGCGAGCGCGTCGACGAGGGTGGTCTTGCCTGCGGAACCGTGGCCGACGAACGCCACGTTCCGGATCGCATCCGAGCCATAGGTCTTCACGGAACGCCTCCTTCGACGTGAGGGATAGCGTGATAGTGCGACTGGCCCGGGACCTTGTCAAATGGCTGAAAATGAGATCGCAATGAAGATCCGATCAGGGATCGGCGGCGGCGGCGTAGATCGGGATGGTCGGCTTGGCGACGTGCTCGAACACCAGGTGGGTTTCGAGGTGCGCCACCTCGGCCCGGGTGGTGAACGCCGCGAGCAGGAAGGCCCGGAGATGGTCCGCGTCCCGCACCGCGACGTGAACCAGGAAATCGTCCGCGCCGGCCAGGTGGTAGAGCGCGACGACCTCCTCGAGCGCCAGGACCTCGGCCCGGAACCGCTCGAGCAGCTCGAGCGAATGTCGGCCGATGCGGACAGCCACCAGCGCCTGAAGGCGAATCCCGACGGCGGCCGGCGCGAGCCGGGCGTGAAAGCCGGCGAGGACGCCCTCCTGGTTAAGCCGCTTGACCCGCTCCCAGGTGCTCGACGGGGCCAGCCCCAGACCTTCGGCCAGTTCCTTGTTCGACACCCGAGCATTCTTCTGCAAAGCGCCGAGGATCGCGGCATCGGTTCGGTCAATGGTCGTCATTTTTACCAGTTACCGAATAGTGTTCGGACGAGATTGCCAACAACAGAATAACATCCTATCAATTGGTCTGCCAACCCAATCCAGGAGGCAAGCATGCGGCTCGAGACCCTGGCCGTTCACGCTGGCCGCGACGACTTCGGAGTCCTCGGGGTCCACGCCCCGCCGCTCGACCTTTCGACCACCTACCCCGTCCACGACTTGGCCGAGGCTTCGGCGAGCCTGGAAGCCATGGCGGCCGGCGAGCCGCCCCGCGGCAATCCGATCTACGCCCGGCT
>JAEUJH010000634.1 GCA_016794825.1 Gemmatimonadota bacterium | reverse complement strand
CGGCGGCCCATTCCTCCCGGCTCCCATCCCGCCAGCGCCAGTCCCAACTCTTGAACTCGCCCGAAAAGTCGAGCCGGAGGGCCCCTTTCGGGACCGTGAGCGGGGTGACCTGACTGGATCCGGTGAGCGGCCGCCCGAGGCAGAGCAGGAGCAGGGCGGTCACGAGGCGGGCGGTGGGCGTCATCGCCGCCAAAGTTGGCCGGACCGGTCCGCGGATGCCAGGGTGGAGGATCGTCGGCGTCCCGCCCACCCATCGCAACGATTCCATATCCAGGTTCGGCCCCCCGGGTGACTGGAACGTTACCGGGTCGTGGGCCAGACGCGGATCGGCGCGACGACCTTCATCGCCGATTCGACTGACTCCCATTCGCTCGCCATCGATGGTGTCCCAATGCTCAGGGTTCCTCGCTTGTTGCCCCTCGGTCTGCTCCTGGCATCGCTCGCGGGTGCCGGCCCGATCAGCGGGCAGACCGCGCCAGCGACCGGGCGGATCGCCGGTCGGGTGCTCGACCAGGCCACCGGGCGGCCGCTGGTATCGGCTCGCGTCTCCATCATCGGCCTCGCTGGCGTCGTGGAGACCGACCTCGATGGCCGGTATCGGACTCCGCCGGTCGCGGTCGGGCCGCACCGGGTTCGGTTTGCGCTGATCGGGTACAAGCCCGTCACCGTCGACAGCGTGGTCGTGAAGGACGGGCAGACCACCATCGTCAACGGCACCCTGGCCACCGCGCCGCTCGAGCTGGAGGAGCTGGTGGTGGAGTCCGCCGTGGGCGTCCGGGCGGCGAGCAACGCGGGGCTGTTGGCGCAGCAGCAGGCGTCGGCTGTCGTGCAGGACGGGATTTCGGCGGAGGCGATGTCGCGCACCCCCGACTCGGATGCGAGCGACGCGATCGCCCGGGTGACGGGGATCTCGGTGGTCGACAAGAAGTTCGTGGTGGTCCGGGGGCTGAGCGAGCGGTACAGCGGCACCTTGCTCAACGGGGCCGAGCTGGCCAGTCCGGAACCGCTCAAGAAGATCGTTCCGCTCGACATCTTTCCCGCCAGCCTGCTCGAGTCGATCGTGACGACCAAGGGGGCCACGCCCGACAAGCCGGGCGACTTCTCGGGAGGTCTGGTCGAGATCAAGACCAAGGAATTCCCGGAGCAGTTCGTGGCCCAGCTCCGCGTGTCCCAGGAGTATCAGAGCCTCTCGACCTTCGAGAAGCTCGGTCTCCCGCCGCGGCGGGGGCTCGACTTTGCCGGTTTCGACGACGGCCGGCGCGGCATTCCGGCCGACGCCCCCGCGGTCGGCGATACCAACACGACCCGGATCGAGCGCTTTGCCGAGAACATCCGGAACGTCTGGACTCCGGCGCCCCGGACCGCGCTGCCGAATCTGGGCCTCGGGTTCAACGTCGGCGGACAGTTGCCGCTCGGTTCGAACCCGCTCGGCTTCGTCCTGGCGCTCAACTATTCGTCGAAGGCCGAGGGCCAGCCCAACCGGCTGTTCCAGTTCGTGTCGGACACGGCCAGCGGCCAGCCGGATCGGGGGTTCTACTATCGCGAAGCGACCTCGGTGGTGGATTGGGGCTCGATCCTGAACTTCTCGACTCGGCTCGGCCAGTTCCACAAGCTCGGATTCAACAACTTCTACAGCCGGAACGCCGAGGAAGCGGTCATCCAGAGCACCGGGTTCGACGTCGACAAGAACGCCAATCGTCTCGAGCGCTATCAGGTCCGGTACATCGAACGGGATCTGTTCCAGTCCCAGGTCACCGGGGAACACTTCCTGCCGTTCCTGGCGGACTCCCGAGTGGACTGGAAGGTCGCGCTCGCGTCGGCCAACCGGGACGAACCCGACAACCGGACCGCGACCTACATTCCGGACCCGAGCACCGGCGTCCTGACGCTTCGGCCGGCCCAGTCGAATTTCGTCTGGTTCCGATTCCTGGACGACCGGATCCGGAGCGGTCAGCTGGACTGGTCGCTTCCGCTGTCGATCCGGGCTCGCAGTGACGCGCTCCTCAAGGTCGGGGGACTGGTCCGCTCCAAGGACCGACGCTTTCGGGCCGATCTCTACAATTTCAACCCCGCCGTCACGCCGCCGGACGGCCGGGAGGTGTTCCAGCTCCCCCCCGAGCAGGCCTTCGCGCCCGAGAACATCGGCCGCAACATCCTCTTTGCCCGGAACGACGGCTTCGCGCTGCCCTACGAGGTCGATGACGACGTCTCCGCCGGCTACGCGATGCTGGATGCGGAGGTGGTGCCGCGGATCCGCGTCGTCGGTGGCCTTCGGGTCGAGGAATGGCGCCTCGGGCTCTACCAGAACACCAGGGAAGCGCCCCTGGGCGAGCCGACGATTCGACGAAATCGCGACTATCTCTGGTCGGCCAACCTGACCGGGGCCCTGTCCGATCGGATGAACGTCCGGCTGGCGGTCGCCCGGACGGTCAACCGTCCGGACGCGCGGGAACTGTCGCCGGACGAATACGTGGCCATCGGCGGCGAGTGCAGCAATCAGGGCAACCCGAACGTCCGGCGCGCCGCCATCCTGAACGGCGACGTCCGCTGGGAATGGTACCCCGCGCCCGGCGAGATCGTGGCGGTGAGCGGGTTCTACAAGCGATTCACCGATCCGGTCGTCGAAATCGTCGACATCCAGAGTTCCGGCAACTGCCGGGTCGGCTTCGTCAACGCCGAGCGGGCCTCCAACTTCGGCGGTGAGGTGGAGCTGCGGAAGCAGCTGTCGTCGCTGCCGGGCATCCTCGGTCGGTTGGCCATCGGCGCCAACCTCACCGTGGTCAAGTCGAGGGTCACCCTGGGCGAGGCGCTCGGAGGCACGGCCGACGAGGAAATTCCGCTGGTGGGACAGTCGCCGTTTCTCCTCAACGGCAACCTCTCGTATCTCGATCCCGAGCATGGGTTCGACGTGACCCTCCTCGGCAACTATTTCGACGACCGCGTCCTTCGGTATGGCGCTCGCCAGCTGGTGACTGGAGGCGTCGTCCAGGTCCCGAGCATCACCGAGGAAGGCCGGTTCACGCTCGACGCCAAGGCCCAGAAGGCCTTCGGCCGACTCAATCTCACGCTGTCCGGTCGCAACCTGACGGGGGCGGCCGTTCGCAACTTCCAGATGAGCGCGATCGGGCGGATCACCACCGGGTTCTACCGACCGGGTACCTCGGTCTCGTTGGGAGTCGGATATGATCTCTAGTCGACTCCGGGTGGCCGGTCGCGCGGTCCTCCTCGCGGCGGCGCTCGTCACCGCCTGTACCACCGGGGAAGGCCTGACCCTGCCGGACGGGTTCACGGCGCCCCAGTCCCTGACGGTGGCTCCCGTCAATCTCCGGTCCGTCAAGGTCCAGTGGGACGCGGTCAAGGACGCCTCGGTCAGCGGTTACCGCCTCGAGCGGCGAACGCAGTTGGCTGGGCCCTTCGAGACGCTGGTCGCGAATCTGCCGCAGAGCCTGCCCGGTCCGATCGTCTACTTCGACAACGCGGTCGAGCCGGAGACGTTCTACGGGTATCGGGTGGTGGCGCTCGACCGGATCGGCAACGAGTCGCCGGCCTCCACGGTGGCCGGAGCCCGGACGCCGAGCCTGCCCGGACTCCAGATTTCCACGGTCTCGATCGCCCCGAATCCCGGATCGAACGATCCCGATGGATACACGGTTCTCGTCGCCGGCCCGGACACGGTCCGCGTCGCCATTGGCATCGCCGCCGAGCGACGGGTCGTTCCGCTCCGGGTCGGCACCTATGCCGTGACCCTCGGCGGTGTCGCGCCGTCGTGCGCGGTGCAGGGCGGGGCCACCAGGCAGGCCGTGGTGTCGGACGCCACGACGCAGACGGTGACGGACGTCCGCTACACCGTCTCGTGTCGGGATCCGAGTCGAGGCCAGATCCTTGCCGGCGTCGCGGTCGAGGGTGACGCGCCGACCGGCACGGAGTTGGTCGTGGACGTCGCGGGGATCGCCGCCGATGCCACCCTGCCGGAATCGGAACGGGTGGTGGCCCGGACGCTGCGCTTTCCCGCGGCGGCCAGCGGAACCCAGCTGCTCGAGAACCTCCGGCCCGGCAGCTATCAATTCTCGCTGGCGTCGGTCCCGGCCGCGTGTACTCGGGACGGGACCCGGACCCGGTCGGTGACCGTGGCACCGCTCTCCTCCGATACCGTCATCTACCGGATTCGGTGCGACAGCGGCGGGAATCCCAATGATCCGTCCCGCCCCTACGTCTACCGCAACCTCTGGGCTCCGCAGGCCGCCGCCATCGGCGCGACGGTCGAGTTGCGGCTGGCGCTCGACCTGTCCGCCACGGCGGGCGCCGCGGTCGGCGCGGTCGAGGCGCAGCTCCGATACGATCCCCAGGTTCTCCGGTTCGAACGGACCGAGGCCGTGGATCAGCGCTTCAACGTGTTCGGGAACGGAATCAGTCCCGGTACGGTCAACTGGGGTGGCTTCACCACGACCGGCGGCAT
>JAEUJH010000615.1 GCA_016794825.1 Gemmatimonadota bacterium | reverse complement strand
CTGATCTCGACCAGCAGCCTCGTCGTCGGGGTGGCCGCCGCCGATCCCGGCGGGAACAGCGTGTTCGTGTCCGCCGTCGCGGGCCTGACGGCGGGCGCCTTCTCGATGGCCGCGGGCGAATTCGTGTCGGTCAGTTCCCAGGCCGACACCGAGAAGGCCGACCTGGCCCGCGAACGCCAGGAACTCGCCGACAGCCCCGAGGCCGAACGGAACGAACTCATCGGCATCTACCAGTCGCGCGGGCTCTCGCTCGACCTCGCGACCCAGGTCGCCGACGAGTTGACCGCCACCGACGCGCTGGGCGTCCACGCCCGCGAAGAACTCGGCCTGACCGAGGCGTCCCAGGCCCGACCCTTTCAGGCCGCGCTGGCATCGGCCGCGGCGTTCGCGGTCGGAGCGTTGCCGCCGGCGGTGCTCGCGGGGGCAATGGAACCGCCTCGTCTCGCCACCACGGTCGGGCTGGTGACGCTGGTCTTCCTCGCCGGGCTCGGTGCCCTGGCGGCGCGACTCGGGGGAGCGCCAACCGGGCGGGGCGCGGCCCGGATTGCCTTCTGGGGTGCGTTGGCAATGGCGGCCAGCACCCTCGTCGGTCGACTGTTCGGGGCGGCGGTGTGACGGCCGCCTGACCAATGGTGGTCGCGCGCGCCGCCGATCGCTAAGTTCGAACCATGACCACCGATCCCCGCATCGCCACGTTCCGGACGCTGCACCAATCCGGCTGCTTCGTCATCCCCAATCCGTGGGACGTCGGCAGTGCCCGACTCCTGGTCCAACTCGGGTTCCCCGCCCTCGCCACCACCAGTTCCGGGTTTGCGTGGACCCTCGGGCGCCCCGACAACCGGGTTACGCTCGATGAGGCGCTCGGTCACTTCCGCGCCATTGCCGCCGGTGTCCCGGTGCCCGTCAATGGCGATTTCGAGGGCGGGTTTGCCGTCGACCCCGAAGGGGTGGCGGGCAACGTCACCAAGGCCGTCGCGACCGGCATTGCCGGCGTCTCGATCGAAGACTCGACCGGCAACGCGGCCGACCCGCTCTTCCCGTTCCAGCTGGCGGTCGATCGAATCCGGGCCGCCCGACAGGCCATCGATCGGAGCGGCACCGGCGTGCTGCTCACCGGCCGGTCGGAGGGATTCATCGTCGGCCGACCCGACCTGACCGAGACGATCCGGCGCCTGACGGCCTACGCCGACGCCGGCGCGGATTGTCTCTACGCCCCCGGCATCCGGACTCCGGCCGACATCGCCGCGGTCGTGGCCGCCGTCGCGCCCAAGCCGGTCAACGTGCTGGTCGGCGGCGATTTCACGACCGTCGCCGACCTGGCCCGGACCGGCGTCCGGCGGATCAGCGTTGGCGGCGCCCTGGCGCGGGCCGCGCTCACCGGCTTCCTCGGTGCGGCCCGGGAAATCGCCGAGCACGGCACCTTCGTTGGACTGGCTAAATCGTTGCCGTTTGCGGACATCGAGCGATCCTTCTCCTGACGCCTCGCGCGTTCCAGAACGCAACGTCAAGGGCAGACTGCTCGTAAGCGCTGGGTAAGCGGCGCTCCCCATATTCGAGTCACAATGACCGACCAAAACAGCGAAATCCCAACCCGGACCGGGAGCTTCCGGGCCGCCGTCCGGGCCGGCACGACGGTGACCGAGTACGCTCGGGCCGGAAGCGGCCAGCCGCTCCTTCTGCTCCTCACCGACGCGGTCGAAGCCGACAGCTTCGCGGCCCGGGTCCTGGCCGGTGTCGCGGACCACTTCCGCGTCATCGCGCCCGCGCAGATTCCGACCAAGGAGGATTTCGCGACCTGGCTCGCCGACTTCCTCGATGGTTTGGGCCTGATCCAGACCAGCATCGTCACCGAGGACCGATTCGGCGTCCCGGTCCTCGGCTTCGCGCTGCTCGAGCCGAGTCGGGTCGACCGGCTCATCATCCTGTCGGACACCGCGCCCGAAACCGAGAACCTCGACGGCTCGCTGGCGGCCCCGGCGCAGGGTGCCCGCCCGCTGCTGATCGTCCGTCGCGACGGCGCGCTCGACGCCGTGGTCTCGAAGGTGATCCGCTTCCTCGATCCGGCCTGAGCTTCCCCGCCGATGGTAACCCGCGGCCCCGAGACCCCGGTCGTTGACCTTCCCGTCGCGCTGACCCGCTTCGTCGGTCGGGAGCGGGAGCTCGATGAACTCCAGCGGCTCATCCGCGGGACGCGGTTGCTCACGCTCACCGGCGCCGGCGGCAGCGGCAAGACCCGGCTGGCGCGAGAGCTGACGGCCCGGATCGCGGCGGGCCAGGAGTTGGTGGCCTGGGTCGACCTCGCGCCGTTGGTCGACGCCTCGCTCCTGGTGGCCCAGGTGGCGGCGGCGGTCAAGACCGGAGAGCGACCGGGTATGGCAACGCTCGAGGCTACCATCGCCGCCATCGGCGACCGCCCGAGTCTCCTGGTGCTCGACAACTGCGAGCATCTGGTCGACGCCGCGGCCGGTCTGGCCGAGCGATTGCTGAGCCGGTGTCCCCGCCTCGTGGTCCTCGCCACCAGCCGCGAAGCGCTCGGCGTCCAGGGCGAAACCGCCTGGCTGGTCCCGTCACTGGCCGCGGCCGAGGCGATCCAGTTGTTCGTCGAGCGGGCGCAGCAGGTGGTCCCCGGGTTTCTGCTCACGGCGGAGAACGCGGCGGCGGTCCATGACATCTGCGGACGGCTCGACGGCATCCCGCTGGCCATCGAACTCGCGGCGGCCCGGGTCCGGGTCCTGTCGCCGGAGCAAATCGCCGAGCGGCTGTCCGACGCGCTCCGCCTGCTCAACGCCGGCAGTCGGACCGCCCTCCCTCGGCATCGCACCATCCGGGGCACGCTCGACTGGAGCTTCGCGCTGCTGTCGCCGCTCGAACAGCGGCTCCTCGAACGACTCGCGGTGTTCGCGGGCACCTTCTCGATGGAAGCGGCCGAGGCGATCTGTCCCGACGACGACCTCGCCGTCGAGGACATTCTCGACGGCGTCTCGACCCTGGTGGACAAATCCCTGGTGGTGCTCGACACCACCGACCACGAGGCCCGCTACCGGCTGCTCGACACGGTCCGGCAGTACGGCGAGGAACGCCTTCGCGCCGCTGGCCAGTGGGAACCGCTCCGGGCTCGTCACGCCGAGTATTTCATCGCGGGGGCCGAGCACGCGGCGCCGTTCGTGTTTGCCGGCGCGGCCGACCCGGTCTGGTTCACCCGGCTCTCCCACAACGCGTCGAACCTGCGCGCGGCGGCCGACTGGGCCGCGGAGCGACCCGAACGGACCGAACCGGCGCTTCGCCTCGGCTGGGCGCTGCACTGGTTCTGGTACGCTCGCGGAGCGTTCGAGGAGGGCCGCCACCGCCTGACGGCCGCGCTGGACCAGCCCGTCGCGGTCGATCCGGTCATCCGCGCCAAGGCCTCGGTGGCGCTCGGGCACATCGGGATCTGGCAGGGCTGGCGCTCCGGCGTCCGGCCGCTGATGGAAGCCGCGGTCGACCCGCTCCGCGCGGCCAACGACCCCGAGCTGGTGGCCTACGCCATCAACGGGATCGGCGCCGGGCTGGTGTTCGAGGGCGATCCGCGGGCCGCCCGTCCATACCTCGACCAGGCGCTGGCCCTGATCGAGCACCGTCCCCCGCAGGTCATTCACTCGCTGGTCCACTACTGGCGAGCCTGGGCGGCCCGGGAGCGGGGCGAGTTCGAGCTCGCGCGGATCTCGCTGACCGAGGCGAGCCGGATCGGGCGCCTGATCGGGCATCGCCCCGCCCGGGCGCATCCGCTGGCGCTGCTCGGCCAGTTCGACGTCGCCGCCGGACGTCCGGCGGCCGCCCTCGGGTACTTCGCCGAGTCGCTCCCGATCCTGGCCGACCTGGGCGACGTCTGGGGCATCGGCCGGGCCCTCGAGGGCGTCGGCAGCGCGGCGCTGATGCTCGGCGACCCGGACTCCGCCGCTCTCCTGATCGCGGCCGCCGAGGCGATCCGGAAGCGGAACGCGACCCCGCTGTCCACCACCGAACTCGACGATCACCAGCGGAGCCTGGGACGGATCCGGGACGCGCTCGGCGCCGACTTCGAGGCCCGGTGGCGGGAGGGATTGGCGCTCCCGATCGACCAGGCGGTCGATCTCGCGCTGACCGTGGCGCGTCGCGCCGCGCCGCCCCCTCCGTCGGCGCCCGCTCAGGCGGCGCCCGCCCGAGCCGATGGTTCGGTGCCCGCTGGATCGACGGCCGCGGTCGGTTCCGCCACCGCGCCGGCGCCGGAACCCCCGCTGCGAGTCCGGGCGCTGGGGCCGCTCCAGGTGTTCCGGCACGGCGTCGCGATCGAGCCGGCCGCCTGGGGCTCGGCCCGTCCCCGCGAGCTTCTGGTGTTCCTGCTCTGCCACCCGCGGGGCGTGTCGCGGGAGCAGGTCGGGGCGGCGCTCTGGCCCGACGCCAGCGCGTCCCAGGTGCGCAACAGCTTCCACGTCACCCTCCACCGCCTCCGGAAGGCGTTAGGCGAGGGCGAGTGGGTTCAGGTCAATCAGGACCGCTACGGCATCGATCCGGCCATCGTGGCGTTCGACGTGACGACCTTCGCACGCGACCTCGAATCCGCCGGCGATCCGGCCCACGACGGACCCGCCGCGGCCGAGCGGCTCCGCGCCGCCCTGGCCCAGGTCGGCGGCGATTTCCTCGCGGGCGAACCGGCCGGCGACTGGCGCCGGGCCATCGCCGAACGACTGGAGCGCCGCTACCTCGACGGGTACCTGACGCTGGCCCGGTGGGAAGCGGACCAGGGTCGGCCGGACCGCGCTGCCGAAGCCTGTCGTCGGATCATTGCCCGCCAGCCCCTGCACGAGGAGGCGTGGCGACGGCTGATGGCGGCCCAGGCCGCGGCCGGCGATCTCGAGCAGGCCCGGCGTTCCTATCGCCAGCTCACCGACCTGCTCGAAGCGGAGACCGGCTCCCGCCCCGATCAGGTCACCACCGAGTTGTACGAGCGCATCGGCGGCGGCTGAGGCCGGGCCCCCGATCGGCGGGGCTCCCGCCCGCCCCCGTTTGCCCGGGGAGAAAGCCCGCCCCATCTTTTGGTTATGACCGCCCCCCATCCGCCCGGCACCGACCCGGCACCGGACCTGCTGACCAGCCTCCGTCGCGGCTTGGCCGGGCGCTACGAGATCGAGGGCGAAATCGGCCGGGGCGGCATGGCCGTGGTCTATCGGGGCCTCGATCTGCGGCACCACCGGGCGGTGGCGCTCAAGGTGCTCCGCCCCGGGTTCGTCGCCGGCGACGGCACCGAGCGGTTCCTCCGGGAAATCAGGGTCGTCGCCGGGCTGGCCCATCCGCACATCCTGCCCCTCTACGACTCGGGTGAACTCGCGGGCGACCCGCCCCTGCTCTACTTCGTCATGCCGTTCATCGTCGGCGAGTCGCTCCGCGCCCATCTGGTGCGGACCGGCCGCCTCCCGCTCGACCGCGCCCTCCGGGTGGCCCGCGAGGTGGCGACGGCGCTCGACTACGCTCATCGCCATCAGGTCGTTCACCGCGACGTCAAACCCGAGAACATCCTGCTCCACGAGGGCGTGGCGCTGGTCACCGATTTCGGCATTGCCCGCCTCATCTCCGAATCGGCCACCGAGAACGTCACGGCCCCGGGCCTGGCCATCGGCACTCCGGCCTACATGAGCCCCGAGCAGGCCGGCGGCGACGGCACCATCGATGGTCGAGCCGATCAGTACGGACTGGCCTGCGTCCTCTTCGAGATGCTGGCGGGAACACCGCCCTTTACCGGCCAGACCCGGGTACTGCTGAGCCGTCACCTGACCGAAACCGCGCCGTCGGTCCGGTCGATCGAACCGGCGATCCCGGTGGCCATCGACCAGGTCATTGCCCGTGCCCTCGCCAAGGAGCCGGCCGACCGGTTCCCCTCCGCGGCGGCCCTGGCGGCGGCGTTAGGCACGCCGCTCTCCGGCCTCAACCCCGACCCCCCGCCCCGGTCGGCCCACTCTCCCGGCTGCTGCCTGGCCGTGCTGCCGTTCGCCAACGCCAGCGGCGAGGCCGAGAACGAGTATCTCGGCGACGGCCTGACCGACGAGTTGATCACCGCCTTCGGCCAGATCCCCGAACTGCGGGTGGCCTCCCGGAGCGCGTCCTTCGCGCTCAAGGGCACCCGGAAAGTCCCGAGCGAGATCGGAGCCCTGCTCGGCGTCGACACGATCCTCGAAGGCTCGGTTCGGAAACAGGCCGACCGGATCCGGATCGCCGCCCAGCTGACCGAGACCGCCACCAGTCGGATCCTCTGGTCCGAGCGCTACGACCGGAACGCCACCGACCTGTTCGCCGTCGAGGAGGAGATCGCCCGGACCATCGTCGGGACGTTGCGGGGCGGGCTGCTCGCGCCGGGCACGAACCGCCGCCCGGCGCCACGGCAGGGCACCGACAACCCGGCGGCGTACGCGCATTACCTCCGGGGCCGCTACGCCTGGAACAAACGGACCGCCACCGGCGTCACCGAGGCGGTCAGTCATTTCGAGGCGGCCATCGCCACCGACAGCCGCTACGCGCTGGCTTTCAGCGGGCTGGCGGACACCTATGCGCTCGGCGTGGACTACCGGGGCATCACGGTCACCGAGGGGATGAGCCGGGCCCGGGCGCTCGCGACCGAGGCACTGGCGCTCGACGACACCCTGGCCGAGGCCCATACCTCGCTGGCGTGGGTCACCTTCATCCACGACTGGGACTGGCCCAAGGCCGCCCACCATTTCCATCGCGCCATCGAACTCGACCCCCGCTACCCGACCGCCCGGCAGTGGCACTCGTGGTTCCTCGCGGCCATGGGTCGAACCCGGGAGGCGATCGCCGAGGCACGCCTGGGCGTCGAACTCGACCCGGCCTCCCCGTCGATCCGGCGCAGCGTCGGCTGGCTCTATCACATGGCGCGGGAACCCGAGGCGGGCCTCGACGACCTCCGCCGCGCGGTGGTGATGAACCCCGAGTCGAGCGAAACCCACCTGCTCCTCGGCCAGAGCCTGACCTGGGCCGGCCACTACGCGGAAGCCGATCTCTCGCTCCGCGAAGCCATCAGCCTCGACCCGGAAAACACCTACGCCCTGTCGGCCATCGGCCGCCTGCGCGCGCTCCAGGGCCGGCTGGCCGACGCCCGCGAAATCCGCGACCGGATGCTCTCGCTGGCGCGCTACCGCTACGTCTCGCCGAGCGACCTGACCCGGATCCACCTGGCCCTCAACGAGATCGACGAGGCGTTCGTAATGCTGGAGCGCGCCCGAAGCGAACGCCGGGGGTTCGTGGTCTATCTCCGGGTCGAACCCTCGTTCGATCCGCTCCGCGGCGATCCGCGCTTCATCGAGCTCTGCCGACGGATGCGACTCGACTGACGCGCGCGGCCAGCACCCGGTAATTTTCAGACTCGATCCAAACTCTCCCGGAGGATGCCCGGATGGACTCCCTCAGGCGGCTTGCCGCCCGGCTGACCGGTTCCCTCGTCTGCGCCGTGGCGCTCACCGCGCCGCTGGCCGGCCAGGATCAGACTCGCGTCGATGAGACGATCCGCGCCGAGCGGTTCGTGGCGCCCCCGGACCCGATCGCGAGCGCGGTCCTCGCGCCTCGCCATCTCAACGTGTCCCTCACCGACCCCAGTCCCGATCGGACCCGGTTCCTGAACGAGATCGGCGACGGCCCCGTCACCATGGCGGTCTTTTCGAAGCCGTTCCACGAACTGGGCGGCCTGTTCGTCGACTACCGGGCCAACCGGAACCGGACCCTGACCATCCGCAACAACGTCGGGCTCGAGATCCTCTCGGGCACCGGGGCGCCGAAGGTCGTCGTGGCCGTCCCC
>JAEUJH010000519.1 GCA_016794825.1 Gemmatimonadota bacterium | reverse complement strand
GCGGCGCCGCCCGCGAGAAGAGCGACAGCCCGACCGGCGCCACGAGAGCGAACCCGACCTCGTTTATCAACACTCGGCCTCCAACCGTGTGAACCGGAGGGATGTCGGCGTATCGAACGGGGAGAATCGAATCGGGCCCTGGACCGGGCCGGGTGGTGAATATTCGCGCCGGCATGGCGGGAGCGACACTGGCCGCGGTCTTCCTGTTCCGACGCTCGGCCACGCGCAAGCCGCGGATTCGGCCTGTAAGGGCCGCCGGCCATTCAATATCGGAAGAACTGCCTATGGCGGCCATGATCAGGTTGCGCCAACTTCGATCGTCCCACGTTGGGAGCCGGAATGTCGCAAGTCCGAACCGCGTTTGGCCTCCTACTCCTCCTGGGGGCCTCCTGCGGGTCTCCGAGTTCCGGGCCCTCGGTACCACCCGCGCCACCGCCAGCGCAGCCGCCGCCCCCTCCCCCGCCGCCGGCCCCCGCCGTCGAGACATCGTACCGGAACTTCAAGGAGGTCGGGCTCACACCCCAGGTATTGCCTCCCGGGCGGGGAGGAGTTGGGTCGGTTCGGGCATACGGCCGCTTCTCGGGAAGCGATCGCCTGGACCTCTTCGCGGCCACTCTGCAGTACACACCGCCGGGCCCGCCAGCGCCAAGCCTTTTCGAGTTCTGGCGGCAGCAGGAGGATGGGTCCTACACCAGGGATTCGCAGCTCCTCGAATCCACCGCAGGATGCGTTCATCCGCGAAAGGCCCTCGTAGCCGACTTCAACGGGGACACCAAGCCCGACGTCTTCGTGGCCTGCCATGGCTACGACGCTCCCCCGTTTGCAGGAGAGCAGAACGTCATCGTCCTCAGCCAAGCGAACGGTCGATATCGAACTCGCATCGCCGCTCCAGACACCGGGTTCTTCCACTCCGCCACGGCCGCCGACCTTGACGCCGACGGTGATCCCGACGTGCTGGTCGTCAACAACCTGAGCCCGACCCCCGCCTACGTCTTGAGGAATGACGGCACCGGTGCGTTCCGTCGAGAGCTGACCGACCGCCTCCCCGCCTCGATCCGCAACCGCGCGTACTTCACCGTTGAGTTGGTTGACGTCGATGGCGACGGCCGACTCGACGTCCTGCTTGGAGGCCACGAGTGGGAGGGGGCAAGTACGATCGTGCTGATCGACCCTGGGACCGGCGACTTCGCGGCCGCAACTCCGCGGGTGATTCCGCCGGTTCCGGGGGAGGGCGTCGTCCTGGACTTTGCCGCGACGGGAGGCGCCGCGGATCGGATCCTCTGGGTCCTCCGGACGTCCGGAGGTGACGGCACATTCTACGCCAGTCGGACGATCCAACGCGTGCCATGGCCTTCCATGATCGGCTCGACCATCGTAACCGAACGTCCGGCACCATGGTTCCAGTGGATCATTCCCACCATCGTGAACGGTCGCCGCCAGATTGCGTCGGACGATGCCACTGTGTCTCTGGTGGTCCCGGTGAACCCGTAGGGAGGTCACTCGGCCAGGAACAGTGCCACCACTTTGGCTCGGGAGTCCACGCCGAATTTGCGGCGGATTCGGTCGGTATGATGGCGCGCAGTGTGGGGGGAGATTCCAAGCTGCCGAGCAATTTCGGCATTCCGGAGGCCCCGGGCGACGAGGGCCGCCACCCGAGCTTCCGCATTCGTCAACTGGTACCGCCGACGCACTCTTTCAAGTTGAGCCGAGGCGTTGACCGGCCCGCTGAGCATCCGCGTGGTCACGACCGCCCGCTCCGGTCCCCCGGGCAATCGGGCGAGCGCGGTCCCGGCGATCAAGTACTGCGCCCGCTTGGTCGCGATCTGGACCCTCGGCGCGAACGGGCCCGCGGCACCGAGCAACGCCTGCCCAACCGAGGTCATGGCCTCGTCGAGCTGCTTCCGTTCCCGATCGGCCGCCAGAAACTCGGCGAGGCGAGGGTTCTGGTAGTCGACCTCCGCACCGTTGCCCTTGAGGCTGTAGACTCGGACCCCACCACCAATGCGGTCGCAGATCGCGCCCAAGGCATCCCAATGCTCCACCCGAGCGCGGGACGCCTTGCTGGCGGCCATGCGAGCCGTCGCGACGACCGCCTCGGCAGCGGGCCCCAACCGGAGCAGACTGTCGCCCTCTCGGTGTACCGGGACATCGGTCAGCAGCTCGCGAAGTGCCGCTTCCAAGCCGGCAAGGTCGTCGGGTGACAAGGCCATACTGGATGCCCACGAGCGCGGTTTCCGCATTGTAGCGCGGGCCGGGGGCGGGCTTGAATAGGCAGAACCGCCTATGTCCGGGCTACTCCGGTCCCCCGAGCCGCCGTCGCAGTGTTCCAGCAACCTGGGCTCGCGACTCAAGGCCTAGCTTGCGGAGCACTCGCTCGGTCTGGTGTCGCACCGTGTGGGGACTGACGTTCAGAACGGCGGCGATCTCGTCGTTGCGGTGGCCCTCCGCCATCAGGACGGCCACCCGTGCCTCCGCGAAGGTAAGGGCGAACCGAAGTCGCAGGGCCCTGGGGTCGGCGCCCCTTTCAGGGGTCGACTCCCGGGTAACCACCACCACCACCGCATCCTCACGGCCAAAGGGGGTCCGGCCGTTGGCCCCGTTGACCCGAAATCTCCCCGCCTCGGCCTCGACCAAGCGACAGACCGGGCTGTCTCCGGGCCCGATCCTGGAGGCCGAGACCGCGGCGGCAACCTTCCGCGTCGTGGTACCGAGCACCCCGCTCCGGTCGCGTCGGAGCCACTCGGTCAGGCGGCGATTCTGATGGACGAGCAATCCGTCGCCGGTAAAGACCGCCAAGCCCGACTCGAGGGAATCGACGGCGGCCCCAAGCGTCTGACGGGCTTCGGCGGTCGCGTGCCACGCAGCCCAGCCCGAGGTGAGTGGCGCCCAAAGGAAGCGGAGAAGCCAGACGCCCCGATCGCCCGCGAAACGGGCGTTCCGTCGGGCTCCGTAGCACATCAGGGTTGGATTCTCCGGCATCCCACCCGCCGCACCGCCGAATACCCCAATGGCGTCCAGAATCTTGCAGGGCACGAAGTACCCGTGGTAGATGTCCGTCGATTCGTAGAAGGGACGGCCGCCTGGAAAGCGGGCCAGAATCCCCCGTTGAGACCAGACCCGGGAGCCATAGCTGTCGATAAGCCGGTCCATCGGATCATGACCCACGAACTCCAGCCCTCGGGGAATGAGGTCGTGAGGGGCACTCCAGCAGCACAGCGGCTCGGGGTCCTCGGGGAGGGTGAACAACGTGCTGTCGTTCCCGATCAGGGATTGGACGAGCCGGGCGGCTTCCGTCCGCCAGGCCAGGGTGTTCGGGAAATCGTGCGGCGAGAGGAGGACCTCAACGGTCCGGACAAGGAGGGCGAGTTCGCCGGGCGACAGGGTGAAGGTCATCCGTCGTTGCTCCGTTTGGTGCCTGTAAACGCACGGCCTCGCGGCGCCCAACCGGAAGCGATGGCCGGGTCGACATCAAACTATCGCGAACCCGGTCGTCGCGGAATAGGCCATGAGGGCCACACCGCCCGGGCCGCAGCCGTGAGCAGAATTGCCGATGCCCCGCCTCGGATTCGAGGCGAATTTATCTCCGGTTCGAACTCGGTTCGGTTCACGATGATGCGATTCGTTGGCTCAAGTCCTGCCCGACTCGCCGCCCGCCGCTGGCGGTTGCGCCTCGGCCACTCGCCACGCCGCCCTAGCGGCGCCAGATTCGATGGCGCCAGCACGCTATTAGTCCTCCAATTGCTCACGGTCGGATGTTCCGGCGCCGAGCCCGCCGCGCCGTCGCCGCCCCCGAACTCGTCGCCGGTCACGGCAGTCACTGTGCAGCCCGTTGCCGACACGTTGTTTCCAGGTGGGACGAGGCAGTTGTCGACAACTGTCCGCGATGCCAAGGGAAACGACGTCGTCAGGGCTGTCACTTGGGAGTCCACCGATCCCAGTACAGCATCAGTGGGCAGCACTGGGCTGGTCGCTGCAGTGAAACCTGGAGCCGCCACGATCACCGCATCGGTTGATGGGGTCCGCGGGCAGGCCGTCATCGTCGTTCGCGACGGCGGAGTCGCGACGCCAGCGGGCACCACGATCCGAGCCGCGAACGACTCTGTCACGCTGATCGTCCCGCCCGGGGCGGTCGCCGCGAACACTCCCCTCTTCATCGAGCGGACCCCGAGCGCGGCGCCGGACAGTCGCATGATCCCTGGCTCGGCGTTCACCTTCGGGCCCGACGGCACCACGTTCGCCACGCCCGTTACCGTCAAGATCAAGGCCGACACGGCGAAAGCGCCCAACCGCAACGCCGCGGCGCTGCGGCTAGCACTCCGCAGCGGCGCCGGCTACACGACCGTCACAGGAAGCGGTCTGGACCCGATCGATGGCTCGGTGACCGGCAGCGTCGCCCATTTTTCCCAGTACGTGGTGCTCGGCCAGGCACCAATCGCCTCGATTGCCGTCCAGCCATCAACAATCAGTCTTCCGACCGGCGGGGTACAGCAGCTCACCGCCACGCCTCGCGACAGTGCTGGCAATCCACTGAGCGGCTTGCCGGTCGCCTGGGCCACGCCCGCCAACGGCGTCTTGACCATCGAACAAACCGGAACCGTCACCGCGATGGCGGTCGGAGTATCCTCCGTCACCGCCTCGACGCTCGGCATCACCGGCACGGCGTCGATCACAGTGGTCAAGCCACCGGCCGTGGCCATCGAGGCGGCGTCACCGGCGGCCCAAGGCGGCCTCATCGGCCAACCGGTGCTGTCGCCGCCTGCCGTGCGCCTGACTGACGTCGCTGGCCGTCCCGTTGAGGGCGTGACTGTCTCGTTCGCCATCGTGGATGGCGGCGGCTCGGTGACCGGGGCCGTCCAGCAGTCAGGTTCGGACGGCGTTGCGCGCGTTGGCAGCTGGACGCTCGGTCCGGCGCCCGGTGCCAACACCGTCGTCGGTGCTGTCCAGGTTGGTGGGATCGCGGGCAATCCGGTGACCTTCACGGCGACGGCGATCGTGCCGCCTTACATCAGCCTGGCGCCCAGTAGCCTCACATTCAGCGGTCCCCAGGGGGGGCCGAATCCGATCGCCAAGCAGGTGGCGATCAGCAACAGCGGGGGAGGTACTCTGGGTGGGCTCGCCGTTGGGCCAATCAGCTATGGTGCGGGAGCAAGCGGCTGGCTGCCAGTTGCAGCCCTGAGCGCAAGCACAGCGCCAGCCACGGTCACGGTGCGACCAGATGTCGCGAGCCTGGCATCGGGAACCTACACCGCGACCATTCCGCTCCACTCGTCGTCCGCGAGCAACAGTCCGGTCGACATTACGGTCACGGTGACCGTGACCGCGGCGGCCGCATGCGCCGCTCCGGCACCTGAGGACGACGGGCCGACACCCAGCACGACGAATGTGCTCGTTGATCTCAGTCACGAGTTCACCTTCACCTACGACATCTTCTCCGGCCATGCCCCGTACTGGAATCCGGGTTTCAGTCGAACCGCAGGGCATGCCAGTCTTGCCTCGACTCGCGTCGCGCTCGGCGCCTACGACATCATAGTTATCGACCAAGAGGATAGTGGCGTCGTCTTTGGCGAGGATGAGATCCAGCGCCTGCTCTACTGGGTCCGTCAGGGCGGTGGCCGGCTCATCCTTGTCTCGCGGGGAAACCCGTTCCCGCCGCTAACGGCGCTCGCCTCTCGTTTCGGCGTCGAATTCGCGACAGCCACTGCGACGAAACCATACGTGGTACGAGCCCACCCCGCGACAACCGGTGTCAGCACCTTCGCCACTGCAAACGGGGCGGCGCCAGCGACCGTACTGCGGACCTCGTGTGCCTGCGATGTCCTCGTGGCCGACGCCGTACATCAGCCTGTCGTCGTCGCCTGCCCGCAGGGTGCGGGAAAGATCGTCGCGATCTCCGAGCCGGCGTTCATCGCGAACCCCTACGTTCAGGGAATTATCAATGTTCAGTTCACCAAGCAGCTCTTGACCTGGCTCGGGCCTCGAAAGCGGCCAGACGCCACCGTCCCTTGGCGGATCCTACCTGACCTAGAACGGTCCCTGGCTGGTGGCGCCAAGCTACTCTACACGGCCAGGACGGCCGGGGCTCCATTTGTGAACCTCGTCGAGGCTGAGCACGCACACATTGACGCTGAGCTGCAACGAATCACCGGACTGCAGAACATCTACAAGATGACCTTCGTCGCCTTACCGTGTCGCAATGGCGGCTACTCGGGTGGCGCCGAAGTGGGTGTCTGCGGTTACGAGGCCATCGGCGGCCTAACCTTGGTCTTTGCGCACGAACTCATGCACTCCTTTGACAACCCCAACCCGCCGCCCGAAATGATGCACCCTGTCGTGTCGTACGTGGCGGGCAAGGTCGGCATTGCGCTCGGCGGGGCCCCCGCTACGGCGGCAGCGAATGAGAGGCAACTGTGGGACGCCGGATTCAAGTCTGCGGACCCCACGGGGAGGTTGCTGGACGTTACGAACGAGGCGTTGTTCGACCGCCGCGGCAAGATGTACTGGATAATCGGTCGACTCGAGGGCACCTATCCCTTCTCAACGGCCAATCTGTACGACTTCCCGATTGCCGCAAGGGACCCTAGCAACGTCTTAAAACGCTACTACCAACGCAAGCGGGCTGACGTCGGCTATGCGCCAACTCCGACCAATACGGTCAGGCTACTCAGCATCGCTGCCTGCCGCGATCTATTCCCGGACTTTCGCGCGGTTGGAACCACTCTCGGTGCGACGCCCGCCGGACTGGCCGCCGAGATTGCCGCGGCGTGCCCGTAGAGCGAGGAACCGACGGGCCCATTGATGAGGAGGTTGTTCACTGAGCCGTAGCGCTGCAAGATGGGGTTTGCCCCGGCGGGTACTTTTCCAAAACGCAACGAAGGCCCCAAGACAGGACCAGCGGGATCACGCTACCGTGACTCTCGCCCGGGAAGATCCGGGCGTGCAGTTGGAGCGACGGATTAGGCGCGCCGGCAGGGCTCGGACTGCCACAGGCGTAGCGCTGGAAGGTGCTGGGCCTGCAGTGGGGGCGTAGGCTCAGAAGAGCCCGCCCCCGAATGACCGAATAGCGTGTGGTCGTCCGCCATCCGGTATTCGCGCGCGAGCGGCCCGCGGACATCCTCGGCGATGAAGGCGAGAAACCGGGGCGCGCCGCCCATCCGGTCGTTGCCGAACTTCCCTTCGGCCTTGAGCCGTTGCTCGGCCGCCTCCGACCGGGCTCGGTGCAACTCGCTGCCGAAGCCGGTGAAGTCCCGGACCTCGTTGGGGCTGTAGTCGAACGTCCGCCGCGACTGGATCTCGTTCCTGGTCTGGTCGGCCTCCGGGGTTGCCCCCACGGCCACCACGATCATCTCGGGCAGGTGCTTCCCGGCGCAGCTGGTCACCACCTCGGTGACGGCCGAGAAGAAGAACTGGCCATCGGTGACCCAGAGGACGGGGTAGCGCTGGTCGGTGCGCCCATACGAGGGCGGCAGGGCGACCAGGATCTGATGCTCCCACGGGTACCCGGCGGCACGCATTCGTCGACTGGACTCGATGGACACGCCGGCCGCCTTCAGGTGAGCCAAGGCCCGGGGTCGACGGTCAACGAGCGGCCGGAGATCCGGTTGGCAAGCCAGGCATCGCAGCTTGGCAGGGTGTCGACAGGCTGGCCCGGCGCCTGCGCCGCGGCCGGTCCGGCCGTCAGGATCACCGCAGCCAACGCGAACCAGCGAGACTGGGTCAGCAACCGTTGCTCCCGTGGATTACAGGTGGACCGCAACCAGCGACCGCGACGAACTCAGCCGACCGTCTCGCCCCACTCCACGACGACTTTTTCCAGGCGGTCGACGATCTCGTCGGCCTGCGCCCTCGTCAGGCAGAGCGACGGGGTGATGAACACCGGCACACCCCGTTTCATGGCGCTGGGCCGCCGAGGCCCGTAGAGCGACATGTAGAACGAGAGCCCGTGCTTGTAGGCCACCGCCTGGAACAGCGTCTCCGGGTCCGCGGCCGGGTCGGGAAACTCCATCGTGTCCTTGTGCTTGACCAACTCGAGGATGGCCAGGAGCCCCTTGCCGCGGACATCGGCGATCGGCCCGAGCGGCAGGATCCGCTCGCGGAGGAGGCCATGGAGATACTCGCCCACCGCGGCCGCGTTGGCGACCAGGCCGTCCTGCTCGATGACGTCGAGCACGGCCAGCGTGGCGGCGCACCCGATCGGATTGCCCATGTGGGTGTGGCCGTGGATGAAGTACGCACCCTGGCGGAACGGCTCGTTGACCCGGTCGGATACCGTGACGGCACCCACCGGGAAGTAGAGACTGGAAATTCCCTTGCCGCTGACCATCAGGTCGGGCACGACGCCGAAGTGCTCCATGCCGAACCAGCGCCCCGTCCGTCCAAAACCTGTCACGACTTCGTCGGCGATCAAGAGGACCTGGTAGCGATCGCAGATGGCCCGGATGGTGGTCCAGTACGAGGTCGGCGGCACGAGGCCGTAGTCCTTCCCCGCCCCGACCGGCGTGGCGATGAACGCGGCCACGTTGTCGGCACCCAGGTAGTGGATCATTTCCTCGAGTTCGAGCGCGCAGGTCCGGCCCCAATCCTCCTCGCTCACGCCCAGCGGGCGCTCGCTGGGTCGGCGGCAGTGTCTGATGTGGGGCGAGCCGTTGAGTTGCGGATCGAACGGAATCCGGTAGCCAGGCCCGCCGGCCACCGACAGGGCGCCGAGGGTCATTCCGTGGTAGCTGTCCCAGGTGCCGATCACGTGGTGCTTGCGCGGGTTGCCGGTGGCCAGGTGGTACTGCCGCGCCAGCTTGATGGCGGACTCGACCGCCTCCGAGCCACCCGACACCAGGTAGGTGGTGTTGAGATCGCCGGGCGCCAAGCGGGCAATCCGCTCGCAGACATCCGCGCGGGGCGCGTTGGCCATGGCCGGCGTGACGTATCCGAACCGCTCGGCCTGTCGGGCCATCGCGTCGAGCACTCGCCGGTCGCCGGCGCCGATGCTCATGGCCAGGGCACCACCGGACACGTCGATGTAGCGACGGCCGTTGGTGTCGTAGAGATAGATGCCCTCCGTCCGATCGAGGATCAGGTCGAACGGATGGCTCGAGAAGACCCGGGCCCATTTCCCTTCGGCCGGGCGCATGCCCGGCAGCGCATTCAATTCGTGCGACGCCATCCACCCCTCCTCATTGCTTGATCCACTCGCCGTCGCCAACCAGGGAGAACTTGAGCGATCGCGGCCGTCCATCGGCGCCGATCTGGAATGTGATCCGTTGGGTCCCGAAGATGACGTCATCCAGCCGGGCGACGAAAGTATCGAAGTGCCAGTGCTCGAGCGGGCCGCGGATGGTGGGGCCCCGGTCGAGCTGAACGGTCAAGCCGCCCGTCGGCCCGCTGCCGATGACAATGGCACCGAAAATCGGATTCCGGTAGGTGCCGACGTACGCCTCGTTCGGCAGGCTCGGGCGGGTGCCCGTCGCCCGGGACGGACCGGCGGACGGCCGTGCCTGGGCCTCGAACGCCAGTTCCGCCGCTCGGTATTCGGCCGAGTAGTCCCGGGGCGGCAGGCCGAGGGCCAGGTCGAACAGGTACCGGGTGAGCGGGACCCCGATGTCGACCTGGTTCATGTTGGTGAGGATCACGACGCCGAGCCGCTCGGCGGGCAGGAAGCTCACCAGAGCGGCCATCCCGTCGATGTGGCCCCCGTGGGTGACCCATCGCCGGCCGCGGTGGGTGGTGACGAACCACCCATAGCCGTAGCCGAGGTATTCCTCCGCCATCAGCCGCGCAACGAAGGTCGGATCGTCGACCAGGACCCGGGGGCCGGACGCCTCGGCCACCATGGCCTCGCTCAGCAGTCGGCGGCCGTCCACCTGGCCCCGGTTGATCCACAACCGGAGCCAGGCCGCCATGTCGATGACGTTGGCGTTGAGCCCGCCCGAGGCGGCCGCCGCGTCGATGTTGCGCCACGGCACGGGCCGCACCGCCCCGCCGACCACCGCGTGGGGTGTCGCCACGTCGGGCCGCCCGACGAGGTCCCTGACCGACAGGGTGGCGTCTCGCATCCCGAGGGGATCGAGGATCCGGCGGCGGATGAAGTCGTCGTAGGACCCGCCGGTCACGGCCGCGATCACCTCGCCGGCGGCGATGTACATCAAGTTGTGGTACTCGAATCGGCTCCGGAAACTCGTCGTCATCGGGAGGTCCCTGAGCGCCGCGACCAGTTCCGATCGAGAGCGGGTGGTGCCGTAGAACAGCGCGTCGCCGCGCGTCACCCCGCTGCGGTGGAGCAGCAGGTCGGCCACCGTGAACTCCCGGGTGACCCACGGATCCGCGAGTTGAAAACCCGGGAGGTAGTCGGTGACCCGTCGATCGAACCGGATCAGCCCGTCGTCCGCCAGCATCGCCAGCGCCGCGCCCGTCATGGCCTTGGTGGCCGAGCCGATGGCAAAGAGCGTCCGGACCCCGATCGAGTCGGCGGTGCCCAGGGTCCGGACGCCGAGTCCCTTGGCCAGGACGATCGAGTCGCCCCGGACGACGGCGACCGCCATGCCGGGTACCTGCCAGGTCCGCATCGTGGCGGTGGCGTATCCGTCGAATCCGGCAAAGGCGGCGCGACCCCGGCGCGGTTGGGCCGGAGCGACCCCGGCCCCGAGGAGGATTGCCAGGCCAAGCAGGCGGATCGAGCGAGCGGTGGCGGGCAGCATTGGGTCTCGCTGGTTGCCGTTGAACGACGCTTCAACTATCATTGAATGAACGTTCAAATCAACCTTCTGTCAAGCGACGCCATGCCCCGCGCCCTTCCCCTCCGCCGCCCGCCCCGCGAAGCCGTCGTGGCCAGCATCCTGGACGCGGCCGTGACGCTCTTTGCCGAGCGCGGCTACGAAGCCACCACGATGCAGGACGTCGCCGCGCGGGTCGGGATGACGGCGCCGGCGCTCTATTACTACTTCGACTCGAAGCAGGCCCTCCTCTTCGAGGTGATCGAATCGAACCTGGTCCGGATCCTGGCCCGGGTGGAACAGGCCGCCCCGGCCCCGACCACGGCCACCGAGGATCTGGCCACCTTCGTCCGGGATCACGTGCGGTTCCAGCTCGAAAGCGTCGCCGGCGCCCGGATCTACAATGCGATGTTCCTCGGCACCAGCGCGCTGTTCGCCGCCCTGACGCCGAGTCAGCGCGCCAAGGTGACGGCCCTGCAGCACCGGTTCCGGGGCCGCCTCGACGCGATCCTGGGCCGGGGCGTCGCGACGGGGGAGTTTCGGATCGAGGATCGGAC
>JAEUJH010000432.1 GCA_016794825.1 Gemmatimonadota bacterium | reverse complement strand
AGCCGGGCCCGGGGCTGGCCCTGCGCCAGAGCGGCCAGCAGCGCCCGGTAGGTGAACGCGCCCAGCAGGGGCAACCCGACCACCAGCACGGCCGCCAGGAGATGATCGAGCCAGGTCATTGCCGGGTACTCCCGCCAGGGTGGCCGGCCGCCCGGGCCGGAGTGACGACGATGGTGACCGCGTAGAGGGACCGCCCGGCCTTCGGTTGGCGGGCGTCGCGGAGCAGGGCCTCGATGTCGGCGATCAGGGCCCGGAGCCGCGCCAGGCCGTCCGGCCCGAGGTGGGCCTTGCCCCGGAGGGCCAGGTTGCCGTGCTGGATCATCCGGCCGGTCTGGAGCGCGTCGGCCACCTCTCGGGCGGTCAGGCGCAGCATGGCCCGAACCGCTCGCTCGCTGGCCGCCAGGTCGGCCTTCGACCCCCGACGGGCCGGGGCGGCCACGACGGCCATCGTGACCCGATAGACCGCCTCCCGGGCCCGCCCCTGGCCCCGCCAGCCCGCCGGACCGACCACCCCTGCCCGCACCAGCATCCCGACGTGATAGTGGAGCGCCTGCCGCGACCGGCCCAGGCGGACCGCCAGTTCGCGAACCGTGGCCGGCCCCTCGCCGAGGGCGGCGATGATCTCCTGCCGGGCGGGCGAGGCCACCGCCTCGAGCACCCGGTTGGGCCCCCGAGGCACCGCCCCGGCGGACCGACCGCTTCCTGTCCCACGCCGCCCGTCGGAGTTCATGGTCACAAGAGTACCGGCTTTATTCCATTTGTCAATTGATTTGGAATAATTGGGATCGAACGAAGGGGGCCGGCCCCGCGCCCCCAGGTCGTCCGCCCGGTCCGCCGGGACTCGTCCGATGCCTAACGAGCCGCCGCGGGCTGCCGGTACCCCGAGCCCCGGAGCGCCCGCCCCGGTCGCGCGCCGGTATGGCGCCCGTCGGCCCAGACCGAGACGCCGTTGACCCAGACCTGTTTGACGCCCTCGGACAGTTGGTGGGGCTCCTCGAAGGTGGCCCGGTCGATGACGGTGGCCGGGTCGAACAGCACCAGGTCGGCGTACATCCCCTCCTTGACCAACCCCCGCTCCCGGAGACCGAGGATCTGAGCCGTGGACCACGTCATCTTCCGGACCGCGTCCTCGAGCGAGAGCACCCGGTCGGTCCGGACGTACTTGCCGAGGATCCGCGGGAAGGTGCCGTACGAGCGGGGGTGGACCAGACCCCTGGCGCTGTCGGGATCGTAGCCGCCGGCGTCGCTGCCGACGACGACCCAGGGGCGGGCCAGCATGGCCGCCACGTTCTCCTCCGACATCCCGAACGTGATCTTGCCGAGGGCGTTCTTCTCCCCGATGGTCAGTTCGATGATGGCGTCGACCCAGTCGGTCCCGAGCGCCGCGGCGATCCGGTCGAGCCGCCAGCCCTGGAACCGGTTCCACTCCGGCTTCGAGAAGCCCGAGATCTGATAGGCGCTCGGCGGATTGTGCTGACAGTACACCGGGGCGTCGGGCCGGCGGTCGACCATGTCGGCCCGGATCCGGGCCCGGAGGGCCGGATTGCCCAGACTCTCGAGCAGCTTCCCGTCGGCGTGGACCCATCCCGGAATGCAGGACGAGAGGTTGTTGCCCGAGGCGGGGTACGGATACATCGTGGCCTTGACGTCCTGCCCCGCCCCGCGGGCCGAGTCGATCTTGGCGATGGCCGGCGCGGCCAGGTGCCAGTTGACCTGTCCCGCGGCCTTCAGGTGGTAGATGACGAGCGGCACGCCGCCCTCGCGCCCGATCCGGAGCGCTTCGTCCATGGCCTCGAGGAGTCGGCTCTCCTCGGACCGCATGTGGGTGATGTAGGTCCCGTGGAGCGGCGCCATGGCCTTGGCGGTCTCGATCAGTTCCTCGGTCCCGGCATAGCTGCCGGGCGGGTAGATCAGCGCGCTCGAGATCCCGAAGGCGCCGTCCTCCATGGCGTTCCGGACCACGGCGCGCATCGTGTCCAGCTCGGCCGGACCCGCGGCGCCCTCGCGCTGCCCCATCGCGTACGCCCGCACCGTCGTGGCGCCGAGGTAGCTCCCGACGTTGACCGATACGCCGTGCCGTTCCATGGCGTCGAGCCAGGCGCCGAACCCGCGCGCGCCCCGGTAGTTCCGGACCGCGGTCGCCATCGCGTTCTCCTCGGCGTCGGCGCCGCCATAGAGCGAATCGACGTTGGCGTTGGAGGGTGCCGGGGTCGTCGCCTCGCCGAGGATTTCGGAGGTGACTCCCTGGGCCACCTTGCCGACCACTCGACCGTCGCCCACCAGGAGGGGATTCCAGCTGTGCGACTGGATGTCGATGAACCCGGGCGAGAGTACCAGGCCTCCGGCGTCGACCCGGGCCCCCGCCTCCGCGGCCGCCAGGCCGCCCTTGGGACTGATCGTGGCGATCCGGTCGCCGCGGATTCCGACATCGCCCTCGTACCAGGGATTGCCGGTGCCGTCGACGATCCGGGCGTTGGCGATGACCAGGTCGTATCGGGTGACGGCCTCGGGCGCGCGGGCGCAGCCGAAGCCAAGCGAAGCGGTCGCCAGGAGGGCGACAGCGCGGAACGGATGGATGAGCGTCATCCCGAAAACTTACGTCCGGAGTTCCCGGAATCGCCACCCGTGGGCGCGCCGAGGATGACGGCTCAGAGGGACAAGAACGGGTAAATCAGATATGAAGATCCGAATATCCTCTAATTGACGTCTTTCGCGCTCCGGTTCGGTCGATAGCTTGGAAATGGATCAGCGTCACCGCCCCTCTCACCGACCGAGGCGAATCCACCATGCGATCCACCGCACCGTTCCTCACCCTGCTGGTTCCCCTGCTCATCGCCTGCGCGCCCAAGCCGGCCGCCGCCCCCGCCAGCGGGGAGTCGGGCGCGCCCGTCTCCGCGGCCGGCATGGCCGCCGTCCAGGACGACGCATCCCAGAAGGACGTCGTCAAGATCGCCGCCGGCTCGCCGGACCACAGCACGCTGGTGGCGGCCGTCACTCACGCCAAGCTGGTGGACGTGCTGGCGAGTTCCGGCCCCTACACCGTCTTCGCGCCGACCAACGCCGCGTTCGAGAAGCTCCCGCCGGGCACCGTCGACGACCTGCTCAAGCCCGCCAACCTGGCCACGCTCCAGGCCATCCTCCGCCATCACGTCACCACCTCGGTGTACGAGGTGGCCGAGTTCACGGACGGGCAGACGCTGGGTATGGCCGACGGCAAGTCGGCGGCGATTTCGAAGCGGGGAGCGGACGTGTTTTTCGGGGAAGGCAGGATCGTGGCGTCGATCCGCGGGTCCAACGGGATCGTCCACGTGATCGACGCGGTGGTGGTTCCGAAGTAGGGCGCTCGGGCCCGAGGCGGCTCGGGGAGGAATTCTCCCCGAGCCGTTCACCGCTACTGAGGCCGGCGGGCCGGCACCGGCGCGATCCGCCGCGTCAGGTCGAAGGTGGTGACGTGGAGGTTGACGCCCCGCCCGGCCCGGAGGCCGACCACCCCGTCGACCGCGACACTGTCCCGGGCCACTCGGGCCACTTCCGCCCCATTGACCGAGAACACCACCTCCGCGCCAACGGCCACCTTGAGCACGTTCCGGGCGGTCCCGTCGGTCCGCCCCGGCACGATCCCGCTCGAGGCGCGCCATTCCCGGGCCACGCCCGTTGCCCCGCCCCGGCGCCGGAGAACGGCGGCCGAGCCGTCCCGTCG
>JAEUJH010000418.1 GCA_016794825.1 Gemmatimonadota bacterium | reverse complement strand
CCCGCCAGCAAGGCGGCCGCCCGGTCGAGGTCTTCCAGCACCACCATCTCGTTGGGACTGTGCATGTAGCGATTGGGCACCGAGACCAACCCGGTGGCCACGCCCTTGAACGACGTGAAGATCGCGTCGGCGTCGGTGGCCGTGTACTTCGGCGCCGCGTGCCACGCGTACGGGATCTTCTCGGCCTCGGCCACGCTGGCCAGCAGATCCACCACCTTCGGATTGAGCGACGACCCGCGCGACAACACCGGGCCGCCGCCAAGCGCGATCGAGCCGTGCCGTTTCTTCTCGACGCCAGGCGTGTCCGTGGCGTGGGTCACGTCCACCACGATCGCGGCCGTCGGCGCGAGGCCGGTGGCCGACGTCCGGGCGCCACCCCCGGTGTAGGCGATCTCTTCCTGCGCGGTGGCCACCGCGGTGACCGTCGCCGTCGCCCGATCGCGGGCCAGCAGCCGCAGCGCCTCGAGCACCACGAAGGCACCGATCCGGTTGTCGATGCTCCGACTCACCACCCGGCCGTTCGGCAGTTCGATGATGCTGCTGTCGAGCACCCCCGCGTCGCCGACCCGGACCCGTTCGGAGGCCTCGGCCTGATTCCGGGCGCCGATGTCGATCCAGAGATCCTTGACCTTGCTGGGCTTCTCGCGATCCTCCTTTTCCATCAGGTGGATCGCCTTCTTTCCCACCACGCCGGTGACTGGTCCACCTCGACCGAGCAGGATGACCCGCTGCCCGACGAAGACCTGATCGTCCCAACCGCCGATCGTGTCGAACCAGAGGAAGCCCTCCTCGTCGACATGGACGACCATCAGCCCGATCTCGTCGATGTGGCCCGCGAACATCACGGAGGGCGCACCGGCCTGACCGGTCAGCGTGGCAAAGGAATTCCCGCTGACGTCGGCGGACACGGCGTCGGCAAACCGACCGGCCTCGTCGCGCCAGAGCCGGGCCGGCGCCGCCTCGAAGCCCGACGGACCGGGCGCGCCCAGGAGGCTCCGAAAGAATTGGTAGGAAGCGTTGTCCATCGTCCAGAACTACACGGACGCCGGAGGTTTTGCAACGGCTCGTTCCGGGGGGCGTGCGGTCGGATCGGCGCCGACCCGATTCGACTCAGCGGGGGGGCGCCAACCGCCAGCGACCCCGCGCCGAATCCGCCACCACGCGCCACCCCCGAACCAGATCGATCCGCCAGCCGGGCCCCGCGGGTTTGGCGGGGTCGAAGCCCGGGCCGACGGGAACCGTGGCGCTCTGGTAGTTCGCGGCCACGCGGCCCGTGCTGGTGGTGACGTCGAGGACGCCCCACTGGTCGCTCAACCGCAGTCCGCCGTACACCGTGCCGAGCGAGTCGAGTGACTCGACCCGGTTGGGATCGAAGGCGAACTCGGCCTTGATCAGGGGAATGGTGAGAATCGGGCCGGTGATCAGGAGCCCCACCAGTTCCTTCCGGCGGGCCTCGCGCTTGGCCGCCCGGTCGGCTTCGGCGGTCCGAACCACCGATCCTTCGTACCGGGCCTCGGCCGCCACCAGATCGGGGCCGACCCGGAACCGGACGCCAGTGGCGCGGGCCGCCAGCCGGGCCGGGCCCGCGCCGGATCGGAGTTCGAGCCGCCAGCCAGGCCGGAGGTCGTCGAGCAGGAGCCCGTAGGCCGGACCGGTCGAGTAGGCAAACGACCGCGCCAGCGTCGGCCGGTCCTCCATCAGCCGGAGGGCCCGCGCCGCCACCGCGCGCTGATCGGCCGCGGTCCGCCCCGAGGCGACCAGCCCGGTGTACTCCGCCAACCCCTCGTTCCGTTCGAGCAGGGCCTCCGCGGTGTCGGCGGCCGGGTGGCCGTCGACCCGGGCCTGGCGGAACGACAGGGCATCGATCAGGGCCTCGATTCGTTCGGTCCCGGTCGACTCGAGGGCGCGGGCCAGCGCCCGGGCTTCGAGCCGGAGCCAGACCCGACCGGTCTCGCGGTCGAGATGCCCGTTGTTCGGATTGTTCATCGGGAGGCCGAGCGAGTCCTGGATCCGATGCCACAACTCGTGAGCCAGCAGCTGCCGCCGGGCGCCGGAATCGGCGGGGAGCGGCCACACCACCATGGTCCACCGCTTGCCAGCGTAATTCACCGCCGTGTTGGCCGGGTTGATCGAGGCCGGGAGCCGCCCGCGGGAGATTCCGCCACCGATCGATTGGAGCGCCCCCGACGGGTCGGCCTCGTTGGCCCAGGTCGTTCCGGTCCGCCGGTCGACGATCAGCAGCGGCCCCCCAAGCGAGCGGCCCCAGAGCCTCCCCGCCTCGGTGGCGACCAGATCCGCCGCCATCGCGAAGACC
>JAEUJH010000406.1 GCA_016794825.1 Gemmatimonadota bacterium | reverse complement strand
CGCGGCGCAGGCGTCCGCCTACGTGCCCCCGCCCGGCGACCGGTGGGAACGGCGCTCGCCGACCCGCGCCGGATTCGACTCGGTGGCGCTGGCCCAGGCCGTCGCGTTTGCCCAGGGCGCGGACAATGGCTGGCCGATCGACCTTGGAATCCAGATTCGGGCCCAGACCGCCCGGGAGCCGTACCCCGCCGTCGTCGGCCCGGTCAAGGACCGCGCCCTCTCGAACGGGATCATCATCAAGAACGGGTACATCGTGGCGGAATGGGGCAACACGTCCCAGGTCGACATGACGTTCAGCGTGGCCAAGAGCTACCTCTCGGCCGTGGCCGGGCTGGCGTTCGACCGGGGCCTGATCCCCGACCTCGACGCACCCGAGGGCGCCCTGATCAAGGACGGTGGGTTCGACAGCCCCCACAACGCTCGCATCACCTGGCACATGCATCTCAACCAGACCAGCGAATGGGAGGGCACCCTCTGGGGCAAGCCGGACCTCGCCGACCGGCGGCTGGGCTACGATCGAGCCCTCAAGGAGCCCGGCTCCGTCTGGGAATACAACGACGTCCGGGTCAACCGCCTGGCCCTGTCGCTCCTGCGACTGTTCCGCCGGCCGCTGCCCGACGTGTTCCGGGAGTCGATTGCCGGGCCGATCGGGATGAGTGATACCTGGCGCTGGCACGGCTACTTCTCCGCGTACGCCGACATCGACGGAACCCGGATGCCCTCGGTGAGCGGTGGCGGGCACTGGGGTGGCGGGTTCTGGGCCAGCACCCGCGATCACGCCCGGTTCGGGCTGCTCTTCCTCCGCCGCGGCGAATGGGCCGGCCAGCGGATCCTGTCGGAGCGGTGGATCGACCGATCCCTGACACCGACGCCCCTCCGGCCGGTGTACGGCTACATGTGGTGGCTCAACTCCGACCGCCGCCAGTATCCCGCCGCGTCGGCGCGGAGCTTCTTTGCCCTCGGGTCGGGTGGCAACGTCATCTGGATCGACCCCGACCACGACACCGTGGTGGTCACCCGCTGGTTCGACCTGGCCAAGCTGAACGAGCTGATGCGGCTGGTGACGGCGGCCCAGAAGGGCTGACCCGCGCCGGATCGGTCGAGTCCTATCGGGGGTCGAACCCCGGCGGTATTTTTTCAGGGTACGTCACCCGATCGGATCCATGGCCAAAGCCCCGGCTCGCAAGAAGCGTTCGAAGGCGCCGCCCGAAGCCCGGGGGCTGTCGGCCAGGAAGGTGGCCGAGGGCTCGCCCCCGGCGGCGGTGACCCGGCTGATGGAGTCGATCGGCGAGGATGGCGGCTCCGCCATCGGCGCCTATCGGGAGCCGCTCGGGGGCGGGTGGCAGATCCTGGCGGCCCTGCCGATCGAGCGGGTGTCGCCGACGCCCTACCAGCGGGACCTGTCCGAAACCCACGTCGCTCGGCTGGCCGACGCCATCGATCGACTCGGCCGGTTCGTCGACCCGATCGTGGCCATCCGGACCGAGGAAGGCCACTACTGGACCCCCAACGGCAATCACCGACTCGCGGCCATGAAGGCGCTCGGCGCCACGGCGATCGTCGCCCTGGTGGTGCCGGAGCCCGAGGTGGCCCATCGGATCCTGGTCCTGAACACCGAGAAGGCCCATAACGTCCGGGAACGCGCCCTCGAGGTCATCCGCCTGGCGGAGGCCCTGAGCCAGCTCGACGATCGACCCGAAAAGGACTACCAGACCGAGTTCGAGGAGCCGTCGCTCATCACGCTCGGTGCCTGCTACCAGCGGAACGGCCGGTTCTCGGGCGGCGCCTACCATCCGGTCCTCAAACGGACCGAGACCTTCTCGAGCGCCAAGCTCTCCAAGGCGCTGGCCGAGCGCCGCGACCGCGCCGAACGGCTGCTCGAACTCGACGCCGCCGTCGTCGAAGCGGTGGGCAAGCTGAAGGAACGCGGCCTCGAAAGCCCGTACCTCAAGGCGTTCGTCGTGGCCCGGATCAACCCGCTTCGGTTCAAGCGGGGCGCCAAGGCCGACCCCGACGAGATCATCGCCCAGATGACGGCGTCGGCGCGGAAGTTCGACGCCGCCAAGATCAAGGCCAACCAGATCGCCGCCTCCGGCGGCCCGCCCGAAGACTGACCCTGTTCCCCGGCAATCCGTGACCGTTTCCGACCGGCGCAGCATCCACCTGGCCGTCCTCGTCGCAGCGCTCGGCTACTTCGTCGACGTCTACGACCTCCTGCTGTTCAGCATCGTCCGAGTGGCCAGCCTGATCGACCTGGGCGTCCCCCAGGCCGAGGTCCTGTCCGTCGGCGTCCGGCTGATCAACACCCAGATGACCGGCCTCCTGATCGGTGGCGTGTTCTGGGGCATCCTGGCCGACAACTTCGGCCGCCGATCGGTCCTCTTCGGCTCGATCCTGATGTACTCGGTGGCCAACATCGCCAACGGGATGGTGCAGACGGTCGATCAGTATGCCCTGCTCCGGTTCATCGCCGGGATCGGCCTGGCCGGCGAACTCGGGGCGGGCATTACCCTGGTGGCCGAAATCATGTCGCGCGAGGGGCGCGGCTGGGGAACCACGATCGTCGCCAGCCTTGGCCTCCTCGGCGCCGTCGTGGCCGGGCTGGTCGGCGATCTGTTCCCGTGGCGCGTGGCCTATTTCGTCGGCGGTGGGTTGGGCCTCCTGCTGCTCGGGCTTCGGATCGGGGTCCATGAATCGTCGATGTTCCAGACGATCAAGACGCGGGCCGTCGGGAAGGGCAACTTCTTCCTGCTCTTTGCCAACGGCCGGCGGGCGCTCCGCTATCTGGCCGTGGTGCTGGTCGGCTTGCCGACCTGGTTCGTGATGGGCATCCTGATCACCTTCTCGCCAGAAATCGGCAAAGCCATCGGGTTGACCGAGGCGCCGAGCGCGGGCCGCGCGGTGATGTTCGCCTACATCGGCGCCACCCTGGGCGATCTGCTGAGCGGATTCCTGAGCCAGGTGCTCCGGAGCCGCAAGAAGGCAATTTTCATCTTCCTGACGCTCTGCGCCCTCGGCGTGGTGAACTACTTCGTGATCGGCCGGACCTCCCTCCCCGTGTTCTATCTGGCGTGCGGCCTGGTCGGCGCGATGTCGGGCTACTGGGCCGTGTTCGTGACGGTGGCGTCGGAGCAGTTCGGCACCAATCTCCGCGGCACCGTGGCGTCGACCGCGCCGAACTTCGTCCGGGGAGCCGTGGTGCCGATCACCCTCCTGTTCCAGTCGCTCAAGCCGACGCTCGGTATTCCCGGAAGCGCCATGGCGGTCGGGGCACTCACCCTGGCCATCGGGTACCTGTCGTTGCTCGGCCTCGAAGAGACCTTCGGCAAGGATCTGGACTATGTGGAATCCTGAGTCCCGGCGGCGCGCCGCCGGCCTGCTCACCTTCTTGCTGGCCGGGTGCGGCGGCGGAGCCCCGGCGGTGGTCCCGGCCGGCACGGCCACCTCGCCGGAAGCGACCCTGGCCCTGCTCACCGCGCTCGCGCATGACTCGCTCGAGGGTCGCGCCACCGGCCGGCCGGGCTCGACCCGCGCCGCCGCGATCATCGCGGCCGAAATGGCCCGGATCGGCCTCGCGCCCGCCGGCGACAGTGGCTTCCACCAGCGGATCCCGCTGATTCTCGGCACCCGGGCCATCAACAACCGACCGGTGAGCGGACCGATGCTGGCTACCAGCTTTGCGGCGCGCGACTCCTTCCCGCCGAGTCAGCGATTGCCCGGCGTCAACGTGATCGGGGTCCTGGCCGGGAGCGATCCGGCCCTCGCCAACGAGCATGTGGTGGTGAGCGCCCACTACGATCACATCGGGATCCGCGCCCCGGTCAACGGCGACTCCATCAACAACGGCGCCGACGACGACGCGTCCGGCGTGGTAGCGGTGCTCAAGATCGCCGAGCGGATGGCGCGGGGACCGAAGCCGCGCCGGACCGTGTACTTCGCCGCCTGGACGGGCGAGGAGTCCGGCGGGCTCGGAGCGCGGTGGTACTCGGATCATCCGGTCCGACCCCTGAGCGAAATGGCGGCCAATCTCCAGATCGAGATGATCGGCCGGCCCGACTCGCTGGCCGGTGGGCCGGGGCGGGCCTGGTTGACGGGCTATGAGCGGAGCACGATGGGCGAGATGCTGGCGGCCGGCGGGGTGCCCATCGGTCCCGACAAGCGGCCCGCGCAGCAGTTCTTCCAGCGGAGCGACAACTACCGCTTTGCGCTGCGTGGCGTGGTGGCGCACACGCTCTCGACGTTCAACATGCACACCGACTACCACCGACCCAGCGACGAGGTCGACAAGGTCGACGCCGTCCACATGGCCCGCGTCATCGACGCGGCCACGCGGGCCGTCCAGCTCCTGGCCGACGGCCCCCGGCCCACCTGGAAGCCGGGTGGCAAGCCCACTCCACCCGCGCCGCGGAACTGACCCGTGATCCACCAAAGCCGGTTTCCGGCGCTCGAGTATCCCCGGGTTTCCGTCGCCACGCTGATCCGGGCGGGCCTCGAGGCGCGCCCCGACGCCGTCGCGATGATCGACGCGGCCACCGAACGGCGGATCACCGGCCGGGAAATCCTCGCCGACGCCGCCCGGATCGCCGGCGCGCTGGTCCGCCGCGGTCTCCGCCCCGGCGAGGTCGTGGCCATCATGGCGCCCAACGTGCTGGAGTACGGGGCCCTCCTGCTCGGCACCTGGGAAGCCGGTGGGGTGGCGACGACGATGAACCCGCTCGCCACGGCGGAGGAGGTCGTCCTCCAGCTCCGCGAAACGTCGGCCCGATTCGTGGTGACGGTCCCGGCCCTGCTCGACAAGGTGGTCGACGGCGCCGCCCGGGCGGGCGCGGCCGAGACCTTCGTGATCGGCTCGGGCCCCGGCGCCACGCCGTACACCGAACTCGTGGCCGGCCCGCCGCTCGCCACGCCAGTGGCGGTCGATCCGACGACCGCTCTGGCCGCGCTCCCGTGGTCGAGCGGCACCAGCGGCAAGCCGAAGGCGGTCATGCTCACCCACGAGAGCCTGGTGGCCCAGTTGCACCAGTTCGTGGCGGTGCAGCACCATCAGGTCGGCGCCGTCCACATGGCGGTCCTGCCGTTCTTCCACATCTACGGGTTGGTGCTGATCCTCCTGGCGTCGCTCTGGCGGGGTTGCGTGCTGATCGTGCTGGGGCGGTTCGAACTCGAGCCGTTCCTGGCGGCGCTGGCTCGTTATCGGGTGACGCTCGCACCGGTGGTGCCGCCAATCATCGTGGCGCTCGCCAAGCACCCGCTGGTGGACAAGTTCGATCTGTCGAGCCTCCGCAACGTGATGTCAGGCGCCGCGCCCCTGGGCGCCGACGTCGAAGAAGCGTGCGCCCGACGCCTCGGTTGCCTGGTCATCCAGGGCTACGGCATGACCGAACTCTGCGGGGCGTCGCACCTCCACCCGCTCGACGCCGCCCAGCTCCGCCGGGGCTCCGTCGGTTTCCTGGTTCCCGGCCTGGAAGCCCGGATCGTTGATCCCGACTCGAAGCAGGACCTCGGCATCGACGCGCGGGGCGAACTCTGGCTCCGGGGTCCGAACGTGATGCAGGGCTACCTGGCGCGACCGGAGGCCTCCGCCGAGGCGCTCGACGCCGACCGCTGGCTCCACACCGGCGACATCGCGTACGTCGACGCCGACGGCTACTACCACATCGTCGACCGGGTCAAGGAACTGATCAAGTACAAGGGCCATCAGGTCGCGCCGGCCGATCTCGAGGCGGTCCTCCTGGCTCATCCGTCGATCGCCGACGCGGCGGTCATCCCGAGTCCCTGTGACGAGGCGGGCGAAGTACCCAAGGCCTTCGTCGTCACCCGGACGCCGATGACCGCCGACGAGGTCATGGACTACGTGGCCAGCCGGGTGTCGCCGCTCGACAAGGTGCGCCGGGTCGAATTCGTCGACACGATCCCGAAGAGTCCGTCGGGCAAGATCCTCCGGCGGATTCTCGTCGAGAAAGAGCGGCAGCGGAGCGCCTGATCGCGTCCGCCGCCATCAGCCCCTTTTCACCAACCCGAGGACCGCATGGCATCGCTGGATTGGGCCTACCTCCGCCCTGGCTGAATCACCTGCCAACGCACGCAAGGGTTCCTTGCGAAGACCAACGCCACCATCACCACCAAGGTGGACGCCAAGAAGCAGACCATCCCTGGCAAGGACGCGCTCAAGGTGCTCGAGGGGATCGACGATCTCTACGTCACCAAGGGGAAGAAGGTCGTCCACGTCGACCTCCGGAGTACCCGGCCGTCGAAGGACGAACTGGCGGCCCTGCTGATCGGGCCGAGCGGCAACCTCCGCGCGCCGACCACCCGCAAGGGAAAGGTGCTGCTGGTGGGATTCGACGAAGCGACCTACGCCCGGTTCGTCAAATGACCGCGGCGACCCGAGCGACCGCGACGCCGGCCTCGGCCGACCGAACTACACGACGACCTCCCGGCGGCTGAGCCGCCGGGCCCCGAACAGCGCCACGATGGCGAGCGCCACCAGGCCGTTGGCCGCCAGGGCCGGCAGCCTGAGATCACGCCAGGCGGCGGTGGCCTCGCCGACGAACACCGGGGCCAGGACCTGGTGCCAGAGATTGGTCCCCAGGTGGTACAGCACCGCGACGCCCAGGCTCCCCGCCGAGCTGTTGTAGAGGAAGGTGGCGATGATGGACGTGGCGGACACGCCGAGCAGGTAGATCCCCACCGACCCGACGCTGGGCGCGACCTCCGGCGGCAGAGCGGCGCCCGGCACCCAGAACATCGGGATGTGCCAAAGCGTCCAGATTACCCCGATGACCAGACTGCTCGTGAGCGCGCTCCACCGCCGCTGGAGGAGCGGCAGCAGATACCCTCGCCAGCCCGCCTCTTCCGCCAGCGGGCCAAAGGGCAGCGCAAAGGCCACCCGGCCAAGGAAAGAACCGAGGGTCAACGCGCTCCAGACCGGGGTCGGTCGCTCGGCCCCCGCCAGGACGTTGAATCCGATGCCGATCAGGAAGACCGCCGCCGGGATACCGAGCGCCAGAATCGGCCAGAGGACGCCGGCACGGAACCGGAGGTAGCGGGCGCCTAACGCCCGGGCCGCCGGCGCCCCGCCGGACCGCGCCGTGAGGAGGAACGCGGCGATGGTCGGGCCATAGGCGCCCACCAGCACGAGACCGAGGCCGAGCGGCGTGATTCGCGGATCAGCCAGGTAGATCCGGACGGCGGGAATCCAGAGCGCCCAGCTGATCGCGTAGCTCAGGGCAACGAACACCACCGCGCTCCGGATCAGCTCGCCCGGTCGGCCCGCGGCGGCGGCGTCCTGCGCCGCGCCCGGGTGGCGTTCGCTGCGATCGTTTCCGTTCATGACGGGACCTTGCCCTCGAGGATGGCCACCAGGCGGGCGGCATCGATGTTCCCGCCCGACACCACGCACACGGTCTTTCGCCCCTCGGCGGCGCGGGCGCGGGCCGCGGCCAGCGCCAAAGCCCCCGCACC
>JAEUJH010000391.1 GCA_016794825.1 Gemmatimonadota bacterium | reverse complement strand
AACGTGCTCGGACGCACACCCGACCTGGACTTCACCTGGTCGGCGGGAATGATGTTCGAACGCGACGGGGGTTGGACCGCCTCGCCGGGCCTGGGCATCGCCAGCCGCGTCAAAGGCTCTGGAATACGGGGGATTGCTGGTGTCAGCGGCTGGGTCGGGTTCGGAAACGGTGAGCGTCCCTTCGAGGGGCTTGGGGGCGAGGTTTTCGCGGGCCTGAGGCGGGTGACTCGACATCCTTGGAACCTCCAAGTCGAGGCACGCCTGGCGGCGTGGTCCAGGCCGGCGTTCGAGCCGACCGTATTCATCGGCCTCCGGTTGGTCCACGTTGTCCGGCCGCGGGAACCAGGAGGGCCCTGATCGGCAACGTGGCCCTGGAGGGATCCCACGAGAGCCCCTGGCCATGACGAGCGCTTGACGGAGTAACCCTCGATCACGACCTTCTCCGCCGGGGGGCTAATCCCTGGTGGCGGCGCTCGTCGCCGAGGTGGTCATGACGATGGCGTTCCTGGTCATCATCCTCGGCGCCACCGACAAGCGGGCGCCGCAGGGCTTCGCGCCCCTTGCGATCGGTTTGGGTCTTACTCTGATCCATCCGATCAGCATCCCGGTTACCAATACTTCGGTCAATCCGGCTCGGAGCACGGGGGTGGCCGTGTTCGTGGGCGGGTGGGCGCTGTCGCAGTTGTGGTTGTTCTGGGTGGCGCCGGTGGTGGGTGGGGTGCTTGGGGCGCTGACCTATCGGTTCGTCGCGGGGTCCGAGACCCGGTAGGCAGCCTCGCTCGCCTCGGCTCATTTCCCGTGTGGGGAGGCTGGTCCAGCGCCTGAAGCGTCACAGGGCCGGGTACGGGTACCGTAGGAGATATTGCAGGCCGCTGTCATCCGTTCGTGTCGCCAGCACCGCGCCGGAGCCGAAGCCGATCAGGCGGACTGCCTCAGGAAACCTGATGCGGTGGAAGACCGCGCCCCGGCGGTCAACGAGGTCATATACTTCTCCGGCCGGGCGCGGGAGATAACGGCGAACCCAGAGCGTTCCGCGTTCGTCGAATCGGATCCCGGCGGCATCGAAAGGGGGAAGGGTCGCCGGCCATTCGGGGGCCTCGGTCACCCGGCGTTGCCTCGCCCGGATGGGCCAACCCTCCCCCGTGGTACGCGGCCCCCCCCCCCCGCGCACTCGAAGTCGCGTTCCGCGAGCCATTGCTGCCGATGGGTCAAGGTGAGCGGCGCTGGCGACCACCGGTTTGGCGGTCCGCTGAGTCGCGAGCCGCTCCGATCCACGAAGTCAACGTGATAGTCGGCCGGGCTGACGATGGCGACTCGACCGTCGTCGGCGACGGCCCAGCCGGCTTGGTCGCGATATGGCCACGGTCCTCGCGAACTGGCCGCGCCCGGCGATCCGGTTCGGAGGAAGCTCACGGTATCTCGTCGTCCCGTCGCTGGATCCCACCGTTCGATCGGAACGCTGTCAGCGAGGACGAATCCCGCGGCGAAACGGAGGGGGTCCTCGCTGGAGTAGAGCCGCCCGGCCCCGTCCGATGCGGTCGGCCTGAAATCCAGGCCAACGAGCCCGCCGAGGCCCCGCTTGATCACTGGAGGCAACTCGGGATAGGACCGCTTCGGCGTGCCGTCGGGGCCCAAGACCAGGAACCGGCGGTTGAGGCGATCCTGAACGAGAGTGCTGTCTCCAGGGAGCGGGACGGGGCTCCCGACCGATCCGAATTCGTGCGGACCGCGGCCGCGCCTCCCGATTGGCCGACGGGTGGCGGCGGAGAAGTCGACGAGGAACACGGACTCCTCACACTCGTCCGCGACGACGGCCCGGCCGTTCGGTAGTCCGCGCACCCCGAGCACCTTGGCGAACGGCTCAGGCAGCTCAACGACGGAGTCGCCGATCGTCGTGGTGGGCACGGCTTGGCGGCGACCGGATCCGGGCCCGCGGTCTGGCTGGAGGACCACCGTGACCGCGAGCGTCGTCAGGAGCGAGGCGCCCAGGCCTATTGTGCCGGGCCAGTTCAGTACGGGAGGCTGCATCCGACTTCGACGCACCCGTTGCCACAGGACCAGAAATCGCAGAACTTGGTGCAGCGGCCCGTGCAGCTGACGAAGCCGCACTGATAGGCGCAACCCGGCCAGTCGCAGGCGTCGGTCTCGTCGGATGTCCGGACGCGGGCGTCAAGTTCCTCGGCGCTGAGACAGACGCCGGTCGGCGGCGGACCGCCACGCGAGGCCTCGAGCGCTACAACTGAGAGCACGAGGCTAATGAGGCTCGCCAAGAGATACCACGACACGCTCCTCATTGCATTCCTCCCGGTGCGGCGCGCCTTTCCCCAGCTTGGCGCTGGATCATCGTTGTCAGGAGCGCGGAGTCCACTTGCTGGCGATACAGCCTTCCGTCGATGAGGACATGCAGCGGCCGTGCCTCGCGGTGTCCGGGACGCCCGAACGGACTGCCAGTTCGACGACTGGCATCCTCACCGCGGCAGACTGATTACGAAACAGGTAGGAGTAGTACCTGGCAAAGGCACCTTGCTCAGCGGCGCACTCCGCCCCGTGAGCGAGGGTTGTCGCCCGCTCATGGTACGGAATTGGAAGGTGGTGATAGACCAACGCCAACCCGGAGGGATTCGCACGCTGAACGGATTCGATGACTCTCGCGAAAGCGCCGCATGCCGGGCACTCAAAGTCACCGAATTCAACCAAGACAACGGGTGCCCTGCGTGGACCGATCCAGTGCCCAGTGGTCAGGAGCGAATCCCACAGCGCTCCAGGAACCGACACTGGGCGTGGACGGCCAATCCCTGGCCGGATTTCGCGCTTGACGATCGTTGCCGTCGCGACCACAGCGCACGCGGTTGATACTATGACGGCCGCACGAAGGACGGAACCTGGCATCGGTCATCCCCGTCATGGCATGCATACGCCGACTACCCGCCGCATCCCATGTCGACCAATCTTGAATGCATCGACATCCTCGTCAAGATACGGAAATCCGGTCGCGGCAACCCGGGTGTCCCACCGACGTTCCGGACAGTCGATCCGGGCTTCGAGCGCCCGTTCGTGCCCCGGCCAAAGTGCGCGTGGTTGGCAGCGGTCCCCCGGCCGGCCGGTTCGCCCCGCCCTGACGGTGTTCGTCCCGAACGGGATGATGAGGCCAGCCGGTCTGACCTTACCTTGGTCGGAACGAAACGAGAGGACTCCGTGACGATCCGCTCGCTCGGCGCCGCGACATTGCGATGCTTCTCGTCCTGGCCTGCGGCCCTGGCCCGAAGCCGGCGGACCATGGCGCCGCCGGCTGGCCCGCCTACGGTGGCGACGCCGGCGGCAGCCGGTACTCGCCTCGGAACCGACTCACCCGCGACAACGTGTCCCGCCTGACGGTGGCGTGGTCGATTCGGACCGGCGACTGGTCGCACAAGGACGGATCCCAGACTCAGTTTCGCCGCCTCCTATCCGCTGGCCGGGCGGATCGATGAAGCAGTCCTCTTCGACTGGCGCAACGTGCTCGCACGCACGCCCGACCTAGGACTTCACCTGGTCGGCGGGAATGATGTTCCTACGCGGCGGCGGTTGGACCGCCTCGCCGGGCCTGGGCATCGCCAGCCGCGTCAAAGGCTCTGGAATACGGGGGATCGCCGGTGTCAGCGGCTGGGTCGGGTTCGGCAACGGCGAGCGTCCCGTCGAGGGGCTTGGTGGCGAGGTTTTCGCGGGCCTGAGGCGGGTGACTCGACATCCTTGGAACCTCCAAGTCGAGGCACGCCTGG
>JAEUJH010000368.1 GCA_016794825.1 Gemmatimonadota bacterium | reverse complement strand
GCTCCATCTCCAGAAGCACGCGATGCCGCCCCGGATCCAGCTCGAAGCCGACCTCGACACGGGCAATCCCGCCATCGAGGCCGATCCGGTCCAGATCGGGCAGATCCTCACCAACCTGTGCATCAACGCCACCGAAGCCACTCCGGGCGTGGGCCGGGTGACGGTGCGGACTCGCCGAGTCTCGCTCGACGCCGCGGAGGTGGCCAACAAGCCCGGGCTCCGGCCCGGCCCGGCGGTCCTGATCCAGGTGTCCGATTCGGGCACCGGCATCGACCCCGCCGCGCTGCCGCGAATCTTCGAGCCGTTCTTCAGCACCAAGTTCCAGGGCCGGGGCCTCGGCCTGGCGGCCGCGTACGGGATCGTGAAGAACCACCGAGGCTACATCGGCGTCGAGAGCGTCCTTGGGCGAGGGACCACGTTCAGCGTCTACTTCCCGGCGGTCCGCGCCGCGCCCGAGCGCCCGGTGGTGGCGCCGGAACCCTTCCCCACCGGCGACGAAACCCTGCTCCTCGTCGACGACGACGACGCGGTCATCGACGTCACCAAGAGCATTCTCGAACGGCTCCACTATCGGGTCCTGATCGCCCGCCATGGGATCGAGGCGGTCGAGGTCGCGCGGACCCATCCCGGCGACATTCACCTCGCCATCCTCGACCTGGGGATGCCGTTCGCCGGAGGAGCCGAGGCCTTCCCGTTCCTCAAGGCGGCCCGGCCGGACATGCGGGTGATGATTTCGAGCGGGTACGAGATGAACGACGTGGTGCAGGGACTCCTGTCGGCCGGAGCCGATGCGTTCCTCCAGAAGCCTTACCGGGTGAGCGCCCTGGCGCGCGGCATCCGGCAGGTGCTCGAGGGCAAGGTGGTCGGCGCCCGGCTCGAGAACTAGATCTCCCGCAGCAGGGTCCGCATCCGGATCGCCAGCTGCTCGATTTCCCGCAACGACGACACCGCCTCAGCCGGGAGTCCCCCGGCGTCCATGATCAGCAACTGCGTCTCGGCCAGCAGGGCGGCGAGCGGGTTGGCGAGGTCGTGCCGGAGCTTGGCGAGCCGTTCCGAGTCGTTCACGGGCGCTCACTGGCCGAAGGGGATGGGAACGAATGTAGCGACGAACACGGCCACGCACGCTACCCCGACCCAGGTGCGGCTCCGGGCCACCGGTCGATCCGGGATGACCACGGGCGGATGCTCGAGCCGGCCGCCCCCGATGAGGAGCGCCATTGCCACCCAGACCACCCAATTCCAGGAGTACTGGGTCAGGTACAGCAGCGCCACGACCGTGATCATGGCCAGACCGCGCTGGCGCCGGCCGAGGAAGCCGTAGGCCACGTGCCCGCCGTCCAGCTGGCTCAACGGCAGCAGGTTGAGACCGGTCAGGAAACAGCCGACCCAGCCCGCAAAGGCGGGCAGGCTGAGGTGGACGGCGGTGTCGCCGGGGAGGAGCCACTCCCGGAGCCAGTGGGTCAGGAGGGAATCGCCGAGCTGGAGGATCTGGCCGGAGAAGATCACGTAGCTCCGGGTCAGGCCCGGCTCCCAGGGGACCCGTTCGGACGTCAAATAACCCCAGATGAGTACGGCGACGGCCACCACGAACCCGGCCAGCGGGCCGGCTGCCCCGACGTCGGCCAGCTGCTGCCGGTCCAGAACCGGGCTCCGGGCCCGGATGAAGGCCCCGAAGCTGCCGATCGGCGAGAGGGTGGGTGGCACGGGGATGAAATAGGGAGGCGTGGCGTCGATGGCATACCGCCGGGCGGCCCAATAGTGACCCAGCTCGTGGATCAGGAGTATCCCAAGGGACGGAACGGCAAACGCCCAGCCGAGCAGGAAGGTCCGCCAGTCGCCGGCCAGGAACCCGCGGCCAAACTCGATGGCCTCCTGGAAGAAGCCCGTCAGGCCGGGGTAGCTGATGGGGTACCAGACGCCGGCCAGGGCCGCCCCCGCGGCCAGCGAGCAGATCAGGGTCAACAGGAAGAGGACGACGTGCTTGAACCAGCCGACCGGAGCGTCTTTCTCCAGTGCCCGGACCAGAACCAATCGGCCCTGTCCGCGGTCGGCCCAGTAATGGGCCCCCGGCCAGGTTCGGAGAAAGCCCGTCAGCGCGGCCGACGGCTGGCGGTGGTCCGGGAGGACCAGCGCGTCGACGACCTCCCTGGTGCCGTAGTGAATGGTCCGCCAGGCGGCGAACAAAGTCGGGAATTGCTCCACGAAACCCTTGACGGTTTTGGGGGTGGCGGGCTAAACTACCCTAACCATCCGTCCAGCAATCCCCAGAACGAAACACGGCTGATGTGCAACCGCTCCGAAGTCGGGGCCCTTGACTGACCACTTCACCGCTTCCCTGATCTCCGTCGCCGAGCGAGACGGCGAGCACGAGGTTCCCTCCGTGGACATTTCCGAACTGAAACAGAAGTCCGTAGCCGAGCTGCATCAGCTCGCCCAAGAGTTGAACATCACCAACTACTCGGGCCTTCGCAAGCAGGATCTGATCTTCCGAATCGAGCAGTCGCTGCTCGACAAGGACACGGTCATTCGGGGCGAAGGCGTCCTCGAAATCCTGCCGGAAGGGTATGGGTTCCTCCGCAGTCAGGACTGGAACTACCTGTACGGACCCGACGATATCTACGTCAGCCCGAGCCAGATCAAGCGGTTCGATCTCCGCACCGGCGACACCGTCATGGGCCAGGTCCGGCCCCCGAAGGAGGGCGAGCGCTACCTGGCCCTCCTCAAGGTCGAACAGGTCAACTACGAAGAGCCCGAAAAGACCAAGCACCGGATCGCCTTCGACAACCTCAAGCCGCGGTATCCCGACAAGCGGATCCGGCTCGAGACCAAGAAGGGCGATCTCTCGATGCGGGTGGTCGACCTCCTGGCGCCGATCGGCAAGGGCCAGCGCGGCCTGATCGTCGCCCAGCCCAAGGCCGGCAAGACCATCCTCATGCAGAAGCTCGCCAACGCGATCACCGAGAACCACCCGGAGATCGTGCTGATCGTGCTCCTGATCGACGAGCGCCCCGAGGAAGTCACCGACATGCAGGAAAACGTCAAGGCCGAGGTCATCGCCTCGACCTTCGACGAACCGGCCGACCGGCACGTCCAGGTGGCCGACATGGTCATCGAAAAGTCGAAGCGCCTGGTCGAACACGGCCGCGACGTGGTCATCCTGCTCGACTCGATCACCCGGTTGGCGCGCGCCCACAACGTGGTGGTGCCGCACTCCGGCAAGATCCTCTCGGGCGGTGTCGACGCCAACGCCCTCCAGAAGCCGAAGCGGTTCTTCGGCGCCGCGCGGAACATCGACGGCGGCGGATCGCTCACCATCATCGCCACCGCCCTGATCGACACCGGCTCCCGAATGGACGAAGTCATCTTCGAGGAGTTCAAGGGCACCGGCAACAGCGAAATGGTCCTCGACCGTCGCCTGGCCGACCGCCGGATCTGGCCGGCGCTCGACGTCCAGAAGACCAGCACCCGGAAGGAGGAGCTCCTCATGGACAAGGACGAGCTCAACCGGGTCTACCTGCTGCGCAACTTCCTGGCGGACATGCCGCCGGTCGAGGCCATGGAGTTCCTCCTCGAACGGATGAAGCGGACCAAGTCCAACAAGGAGTTCTTCGCGACGATGGTGCAGTAGCCGGCCACGCGCGTGGCCATTCCAACCACCGGGCGGATCCTCGGCGTCGACTGGGGAGAACGCCGGATCGGGCTCGCGGTCTGCGACGAAACGCAGCTGATCGCGAGCCCGCTTGACACCCTGACCCGACGGGCCGGCAAGCGGTTCCCGATGCCCGCATTCCTCGAACACGTCACCGCGCTCAGGCCCGTCGGCATCATGGTGGGCCTGCCCCTCGACCCCTCCGGGGCCGAGGGCGACGCCGCCCGCGAAGCCCGCGCGCTCGCCGCCGAACTGGGCGGCCGAACCTACCTGCCCGTCGAGATGTGGGATGAACGGATGTCCACAGCCCGGGCCCTGGCGGCCATCCGCGAGCAAGGCGGATCGACCCGCAACCGACGCGAGGACGTCGATGCCCTGGCGGCTGTGGTAACCCTGCAACACTTCCTCGAGTCGAGGCGCGGACGCACCACCGCCCCATCCCAGCCCTGATCGACACCCGCAACCAATTGTTTCAGCTAGACTTAGGCTCGAACCGGACGCCCTGGCTTCCGGTCATCGGCTATTGCACCTTTCTTGCTCCCTTTTGGGCACGCGAGCCGGCACATCCGCCGGTCCCGAAAAACCCGGAATCGATGACCACTCCGACCCTCTTCGACGGTTTCCGCCGCTCCGCCGAGCGCTACCCGACCCGACCGGCCCTCGAGATCCAGGGCGAGGTCTGGTCGTACGAAGCGCTGGGCCGCGACGCGCTCAGCCTCGGGGGGGCGTTCGCGACTGCGGGGGCCGGCGATCTGGTCGGGATTCTCGCCGCCCGGACCCACACCGCCTATCGCGGAGTCCTGGCCGCGCTGGCCACGGGTCGCGGTTACGTGCCGCTCAACCCGAAGCATCCGGAAGAGCGCTTGGCCCGAGTGGTCGCCGTTTCCGGTCTCAGGACCATCGTCGCGGGCCGCGAAGGGTACCCGCGACTCGCGACCGTCCTGGCCGGGGCGACCGACCCGATCACGGTCATGTTGCCCGACGAGGTCGGGATCCCTGAGTTCTGGGGAGCGGCTGAGTTCGCCCGCCACCGGGCGGTGCTCGCGCCCGAGATCGCGGCGGCCACCCCCGCGACGCCCGTCGAGGCGGTGGCCCCGGGCACCTTGGCCTACTTGATGTTCACCTCGGGCAGCACCGGCGAGCCCAAGGGGGTCGCGGTGACGCACGCCAACGTCCGAGCCTACGCCCGAACGGTGGCCGACCTGCTCGAGATCGGGCCCGAGGATCGCGCCAGCCAGATGTCGGACCTGAGCTTCGACTGGAGCGTCCACGATCTCTATCCCTGCTGGGAAGGCGGGGCGTGTCTCTGCGTCGTTCCCGAAAAGGCCCGCTTTGCGCCGGCCTCCTTCATCCGCCAGAGCCAGGTGACGCTGTGGGCCGCGGTCCCGTCGTCGGTCGGCATGATGAAGAGCATGCGCTTCCTCAAGCCCGGCGCGTTCCCGACGATCCGCGCCAGCGTGTTCTGCGGCGAACCCCTGCCGGTGGCCTACGCCGCCGCGTGGCAGGAAGCCACGCCCAACGCCATTCTCGAGAATTTCTACGGCCCGACCGAAACCACCGTGGCGATCACCCGGTTCCGGTGGCCGCGCGAGGGGTTCGGCGACGACACCGGCGGTGTGGTCCCGATCGGCTGGACCTTTCCGAACCAGCGCCACCGGCTGGTCGGGCCCGATGACCGTGCCGTGGAACCGGGGCAGCCCGGCGAACTGTGCTTCGCCGGCGATCAGATCGCCGCCGGCTACTGGCGGCGTCCCGAGGAGTCGACCGCGCGGTTCTGTCGTCTGCCCGACACCGACGGGACTTGGTACCGAACCGGCGACCTGGCCCGGGAAGACGAGCGGGGCTGCCTCCACTTCCTCGGCCGCATCGACGAACAGGTCAAGGTCCGCGGGTTCCGTGTCGAACTCCAGGAAATCGACCACGTGGTCCGGGCCGCGGCCGGTATCGACCAGGTGGCCAGCGTGGCCTGGCCGGTTCGAAACGGGAGCGCCGATGGGGTGGTGGCCTTCGTGGCCGGGACCCCCGCGACGGGACCCGACTCCATCCTGGCCCACTGCCGGACCCGCCTGCCCGACTACATGGTGCCGAGTCAGATTCGTTCGGTGCCCGAGATCCCCCTTACCGCCAACGGCAAGACCGACCGGCGCGGCCTCATTACCCTCCTCGAACAGGAAGATGCCCGATGCAGGAAACCGAGCTGAGAGAGAACGTCAAAGCGTGGGTCCGCAATCACAGCCGGCTCGCCGAAGCCGGCACGATGCCCATTCTTGACGACACCGATCTGCTGGCGACCGGCCTGCTCGACTCGCTTGGCTTCGTCGAGCTGATGGCACACGTGGAGGAGACCACCGGCCTCGCGATCGACCTCGACGGGGTCGAGCCGGAACAGTTCACGTCGATTTCGGGCTTCTGCAAACTGGCGCTGGCCGGTTCCGGGAGGGTCGGATGAGCGCGCCCACTGAAAGCCGGGTCTTTTCGACCTACTCGAGCCAGGCCGACCGTTACGACGATCGGGCCCACGAAGGCACCTGCTGGGGCGCCCACACCCAGTGGATCATCGACTCGATTCACCCGCCGGCCTGGGCCCGGACCATCGCCGACCTCGGCTGCGGCACCGGAGCCCAGCTCCGGAGCCTCGCCGACCGGACCGACAAGAGCATCAAGCTCTTCGGCGTCGAGCCCGCCGACAACATGCGGGCCCACGCCATTTCCCGGAACGCTGACCTCAGCAACGTCGAGGTCCGCGCCGGCTCCTTCGAGGCCATGCCGCTCGAGGATCGCTCGATCGACTACATGTACAGCATCAACGCGTTCCATTGGGCCAGCGACCCGACCCAGGGCCTGATCGAGATGGACCGCGTCATGCGGCGACCCGGCCGGATGGAGCACTGCTTCATCGGCCGGGATATCGGCCGGGAATTCATCCGCGCCACCTCGCCGATCTTCATGAAGTACATGGGGCCGAAGAAGCTCCTCGCGGCCGCCACGATGCGGTTCCAGTTCACCCGGGGCGAGGCCGAGGCGTTCTTTGCCGGCCGGTTCGGGCGGAAGCGGGTCGAGGCGAGCGAGGTCTACAAGGTCTACCACGACTCGGTCGAGAACCACCTGATCTGGTGGGTCCGGATCGAGCCGCAGCTGCTCGACATTCCGGAAGACAAGAAGGAAGCCTGCTTTACCGAGGTGAAGCGCGCGCTGGCCAAGCTCGACACCGGCAAGGGCGTGCCCTACACCATGCACCAGTTGCGGGTAAAGGTCACCCTCGACTGACCACGGGGTGGCTCAGAAGTTGAGCCACCGCTCGCCATCGAGACTCGAAAACCACGCCTCGCCGCGGCCCACCGCGGCGAGGAGTTCGGGTCGCTTCGACTGCACCAGCACCCACGGTCCCCGCCGCACCACCGGCCACCCGAACGCATCGTACGCCGACAGCATGCCCGGCTCCGCCGCACCCCGGAGGGTGTGCACCCCCTGATCCCACGCGTCCTGGACGAGGGCGAGCAGGACCCGCGACTCCTCGGGCGGGGCGGCGCCGAGTTGGAGCACGTACCCCGCCCCGCCGGCCGGAGCCCGGTAGACGAACCACCCGGCTGGGTGCCCATGTTCTCCCGGCACCACCCGACACCGGAGCGGGCCGGCACTCCGCTTCCCGCCCGCGACGTCGAGGACCCACGCCAGCTGTTCCCGGTGGTATGCCGGTCGTAACGGGGCCTTGATCAGGGTCGCGGCAAGGTCGGCAATGGCCCCGGGCTCGATCGGCTCGGTCGGGACCGGCACGCCGCGACTCGCCGCGAGCCCCGTCACCGCCCGGCCCAGCTGGCCCGGCAGCGCGGCCCCGAGCCGCTGGCCGAGCCGACGGACCCGGGAGGACTCCGGCATCGGCGACGGGCGCACCGGCGCCTCCCACATCAGCGAATAGGCCCAGGCCGTCACCCCGCCCAAGCCAACCCACATCTTCCGAATCGCCGTGGGACTCGCGTCCACGTACGTCAGGTCCTGACGGCCGGCAAAGAGATGCTTGACCATCTGAATCGCCGTCAGGCCCCGAACGGCCGGTGCCACCATGAACTGCGTGCTGACGATCGACCGGACCGATTCCCGGCCCAGCAGCATCGGCCGAGGGATGACGCCGATGAACCCGGCCGGTTCGCCGCCCTCCTCATACACGATCGACGGCAGCTCGGGATCGACGAAGGGGTTGAGGAGGAAGATTCGTCGGAAGTAGTCTTCCAGCTGCCCGGGGGCCGCCTGGGCCGTCGACTTGAAAAGGCGACGCCTGAGGTCGGCGATGGCGGGAATGTCGGCCTCTTCGAGCGGACGAATCCGTCCCATTGGTGGATCTCGAGCGAGAGAATGGCCCACAATCTACTCAAGCGCGCGATGGCGGTGACGACCGCGGCCGGTGTCCTGGCCTCGGCCTGCGCCGCGCCCACCCCGGTCGGCCCGCCCGAAGAGGTCTTCCTCCCGCCGGGTTCGAGCTTCCAGGCCACCACCGACAGCCTGGTGGCCCACGGGATCGTGACCAACCGACGGTGGTTTGCGCTGGTGGCTCGGGTCACCGGCGCCGATCGGAAGATCAAGGCGGGCTACTACGAGCTGCCCCGGGGCCAGGGCGCCTCCGCCATCCTCGAGGCGCTCGCGTCCGGGACCGAGAAGACCGTCCGGTTCACGGTGCCCGAGGGGTTCACGCTCCTCGACATCGCCGGGGCGGCCGAGGCGCGGCTCGGCCTCGTGGCCGACTCGATTCGGGCGGCGGCGGCCGACCCCACGCTCCTTCGGGAGTTCGGGGTGACCGGCCCGAACCTGGAGGGGTTCCTCCTGCCCGAGACCTACTTCGTGTCCCGGATGATCACGGCTCGCGGCCTGGTGCGCGAGATGGCCGCGCTCTTTGCTCGGTCGTGGGATCCGGGCTGGGACGCCCGCGCGGCGGCCATGGGTCTCGATCGGCGCCAGCTCGTCACCCTGGCCTCGATCGTCGAGGGCGAGGCCAAGGTCGACGGCGATCGGCCCCTGGTCGCCGCGGTGTACCTCAACCGGATCCGGCTCAAGATGCCGCTCCAGGCCGACCCGACCGTGCAGTACGCCATCCAGCTCGCCACCGGTGCGCGGAAGCCGCGGCTGTTCGAACGCGACTACCTGTTCCCCTCGGAGTTCAACACCTATCTCCATCCGGGCCTGCCGCCCGGCCCGGTCGGCGCGCCCAGCGTCAAGAGCATCGAGGCGGTGCTCGCGCCGGCGGCCGTACCCTACCTCTTCTTCGTGGCCGACCTCGACGGGAAGCACGTCTTCTCCCGCACCTACGGCGAGCATCTCCGGGCCATCGCCCGGATCCGGGCCGCCGAGCGGGCGGCCCGCCGGACGGCCCGAGGGACCTCATGATTCGAATCGTCGAAGTGGGGCCCCGCGACGGGCTCCAGAACGAGAAAGTCACCATCCCGACCGACATCAAGGTCGCCTTCGTCGACGCACTGTCCGAGGCCGGCCTCGACGAGATCGAGGTGAGTTCCTTCGTGTCGCCCCGCTGGATTCCCCAGTTGGCCGACGCCGACCAGGTCTTTGCGCGGATCGTCCGTAAACCCGGGGTCCGCTACCTCGCCCTGGTGCCCAACGAGGCGGGCCTCGATCGCGCCGTCGCCGCTCGGGTCGACAAGGTCGCCGTCTTCACCGCGGCCAGCGAATCGTTCGTCCGGAAGAACATCAACGCGACCATCCAGGAGTCGATCGAACGATTCCGCCCCGTGGTGGCCCGGTCGCCGGTTCCGGTCCGAGGTTATGTGTCGACCGCGTTCCACTGCCCCTACGAAGGTCCGGTCAGCCCCGAACGCGTGGTCCCGGTCTGTCAGGCGCTCCTCGACCTCGGCTGCACCGAGCTGTCGATCGGCGATACCATCGGCAAGGCCACGCCGGAGGAAGTAGAGGCCCTGCTGAACCTCCTCCTGCCCCGGTTCGGGCCGGCCAACCTCGCCATGCATTTCCACGACACCTATGGCCGGGCCGTCGCGAACGCCCGCCGATCCCGGGAACTCGGGATCACGGTTTTCGACGCGAGCGCGGGCGGGATCGGCGGCTGCCCGTACGCGCCCGGCGCCACCGGCAACGTGGCGAGCCAGGCCCTGGTCGACCTCTTCGGCGCGGAAACCCGGGTCGACCGGGCCCGCCTCGACGCCGCGGCCGCGATCGTCCGTCCCTACCTCGGCGGGTGACGGTCCGCGGCCATATCTCCAGCCCTCGCGCTCGCTTATCTTCGCTTCGTCACCCAAGCCCGGAGTGCCCGTTCCGTGAACAAAGTGTATCCGGACGCCAAGACCGCCTGCGCCGACATTCCCAGTGGAGCCACGCTCCTGGTCGGCGGGTTCGGCCTCTGCGGCGTTCCCGAAGAGTGCATCAGCGCCGTGCGTGACCTCGGCGTCAAGCAACTGACGGTGGTCAGCAACAACGCCGGCACCACCAACCACGGCCTGGTCCACCTGCTCAAGAACGGCCAGGTCCGCAAGATGATGGCGAGCTACGT
>JAEUJH010000364.1 GCA_016794825.1 Gemmatimonadota bacterium | reverse complement strand
ACTCGATGGTGCGGCGGGGCTCCGGTGCGTCCTGCGTGAATGCTAGACCGAATGCCCGCCGCGAGAACGACGCTTGAGCCCACGCTTCTTCGCCCCGGCCTGGATGGCGGCCGGTGCGACGATGGCGCAGGAGCGGTTCTGAGGTGCGGAGGACATGTTAGATTGAAACTATTGAGTTCCGATGGACGGCACAAGGACCCTCGATGGATGGACTTCATCCATCCGCTCATTCTGCCAACCCATTCATCCGAACACTCCCAGGCGGCACCCGCGCGACTGCGCTCGCGACCCCCAACCCGGCAGCCGATCCCGATGAATCCGACTCTCGCCGTTTCCGCGATCCTGCTCGCCCTGGGCGCAACTCGCGCGAACGGGCAACAACTCCAGACCCGCCCGGTCCCGACCGGTAACGTCCAGTCGTTCACCTTCCAATCACCGTCGATGGGAGTCCGGTTCTCCCTCAACGTCAGCATGCCGACCGGCTACCAGCCCGGTGACGGCAAGAAGTACCCAGCACTGATCGTCACCGACGGCGACTTCGTGTTCCCAGGCGTCAACGCGGCGGCGGGGAGCCTGGCCGAAACGATCCCCCCGCTGTTCATCATCAGCATCGGCACGGCCCTCGACGAGGGACAGTCGGAACACACCAGAAGGCGGATCTACGAGTTCTCCCCTCCCGGCTGGGACCGCCAGGACACCTTCGGCCAGCTGGTCGAGGGCCTTTGTCGAACGCTCAAGACGGACGAGGCGCGATGCACCGGCGGCGCCGGGAAGTTTCTCACGGCGATCGCCACCGAAATGATCCCGCAACTCGCCGGCAGATTCCCGATCGACACCGCCGACCTGGGGCTGTTCGGGCTGTCGGCCGGCGGGTTCTTTGCCTCCTGGGCCATTTTCCAGCCGAACTCGCCTTTCAAGAAGTACTTGATCTCGAGCCCAGCCATGTCGTACGGCCGGGGCGAGATCTACCGACAGGAGGCGGGATACGCCGCCGGACACAAGGATCTGCCCGTCGGGATCTATCTCGCCGCCGGAGCGCTCGAAGCGGTCGATCCACAACTCGAGGGCATTGGCGAAATCGTCAGCGGGATGTCGCACCTGGCCGGCGTGCTGATGAGTCGGAAGTACCCCGGACTCAAGCTGACGATCGAGTATCACCCTGGCATGGGCCATACCGACGTGATGGGTACGTCGGTCGTTCGGGGACTGCGGACGCTCTACGGAAAATGACGCGGGAGGATCGGTGACGCGGCCGATCTCTTCGTCGTTCGGCAACCGGAGGACCCGGCCCGGAACGATCAGTTCACCTTCACGACGATCCGGCTCCCGCCCTTCGGCTCCCCACCCGTCACCCCCGCCGGGGGCGGCGGCGAGAAATAGAGCACCGCGATCCCGGGCGCCAATCCCGTCAGCACGCCGCGCTCGAGGCGTACCACGTCGCTCCCGAGGTCGATCCGGATTCGAACCCTGACGCCCGGGATCTGCTCCTTCGCCGCGTTCAAGGCCTGGATTCGTAGCACTTTTCCCAACTCGACCGACTGCCCCACCGCCAGCGAGAGTCCCGTCTCCGGCAGGACCCGCAGCGTATCGACGACCGCGGCTTCCGCCATCGAGTCCGCTCGAATCGCGTCCGCCACCAGCTTTGCCGCTCCGCTCGGCGCGGTGTCGGGCGGCGAAGGCGCCACCGAGCGCACCGCGGGCGCGGGCGGATCAACGCTCGACGGCACTTCGCCCGGACCCTCCGCTCCCTCCTCGGGTTTCCAGGAAAAGGCGGTCCTGAATCCGAACGGCTGGTCGGGCGACCGCGCCCGGATTCGAAGCAGCGTCACCTCCGCGCCGGCAAGGACCCGCTGGTTCAACTTCCGGACGATGCAACCACCCTGGACGTTCTCGCATTCGGTGAGCCGGACCTGAGTGACGATGATGGGGATCCGGGCCCGATTGGTCACGATCACCAGGCGCTCGGTCCCCGACATCCCGTCCCTGATCGCCAGGTTGACGTCATAGGCCGAGGCCTGCTGAGCATCCGCCGGGTCCAAGGCCCCGAGGATGGTACCGACGACGAGGAGCGGCAGGAAACGCATGGAAGGCTTTCTCCCCGGGGCCGCCGGAGCGGCCCACCCTAACGGACGATCGCCGAATAGACGAGCCGCTGGAACTCCTGCTCGAACGGATACGCCCGGCCCGGCACTAACTGGGTCCACACCATCCCGACCAGATCGGACTTCGGATCGACCCAGAAGAACGTCCCCGCATATCCCCACCACCGGTAGATCCCCGGCGACCCGGGAAGCCCCGACCGCGCCGAATCCACCAGCACGACCCCGCCGAGTCCATGCCCGTACCCGCTGTGCCCAATGATGGCCCCGTCGATCGGCGTCAACGCCGGCGCGAGGTGATTCCGGGTCATCAGCGCCACGCTCTCCCGCCGCAGCACTCGGCGACCATCCAGCTCACCACCGTTGAGCAGCATCTGGGCAAACCGGAGATAGTCGGCCGGGGTCGACAGGAGCCCGCCGCCACCCGACAGGAACCGACTGGTCGACTGGTAGCCGTCGTCCATGGCCGGGCCGTTGGGACGCCGGCGGCCATCCGGCCCCGGCGAATAGAGCACCGGCATCCGCGCCGCCAGGTCGGG
>JAEUJH010000362.1 GCA_016794825.1 Gemmatimonadota bacterium | reverse complement strand
ATCTTCTTGCCCCATGCTGACTTCCCTCCTGCTGGCGGCGCTGGCGGCGGCCCCGGCGGACTCGGTGATCCTGCGGGTCCTGACCATCAATGACTTCCATGGGGCGCTGGAGACCCGGCTGTACCCGTGGTCCCGGGGCCGCCCGGTCGGGGGGATTGCCGCGCTCAAGGGAATGATGGACAGCCTGGCCGCTGAATGCCGCTGTCCGTCGGTGCGGCTCGACGCCGGCGACCAGATGCAGGGAACCCTGGCCTCGAACCTGGTCTACGGTCGGTCGTCGGTCGAAGCGTTGGGCCTCCTTGGCCTCGACGCCGCCGCCATCGGCAACCACGAGTTGGACTGGGGCACCGATACGTTGGCGGCCCGGGTCCGGGACGCGAAATACCCGTGGCTCGCGGCCAACGTGTTCGACTCCGCCACCGGCAAGCGGCCGGCGTGGAGCCGCCCATACCAGATCATCACCAAGGGGCCGTACCGGATCGCGGTCATCGGCTACCTCACCCCCGGCACCAAGTCGATCGGGATGGATCAGCACGTCCGCGGGCTCCATTTCCGCGAAGGCCGCGGGGCCATCGCGGACGTGCTCGATGAGGTCCGCGCGGAGCGTCCGGACTTCACGATGATGGTGGCGCACGAAGGGGCCCGGTGCGACAGTCTGAAGTGCCTGGGCGAGATCATGGACCTGTCGCGGCAGTTCGACTCGACCGCGTTCGACGTCATCGTGGCCGGGCACACCCACACCCTCATCAACACCTTCGATCGGGGCACGCCGATCGTGTCGGCCCGGGCCAACGGAACCAACATCGGGGTGGTGGACCTGGTCCAGGGACCCGACGGCACTCGCCGCTGGCGGATCCAGGTCGTCGACGTCTATGCCGACGCGGTCCGGCCGGATTCCGCGGCGATCGCGCTGGTCGAGAAGTACCGTCCCGCCACGGATCGCCTGGCCAAGCGGGTCATTGCCCGGCTTCGCGACTCGCTGCCCGGCGGTCGGGGCGAGTTTCCGCTCGGCAATCTGATCGCCGATGCCCAGCGGGCCGTGGCCCCGGCGGATTTCGGGATGATGAACAACGGCGGGATCCGCCGCGGCCTGTTTCCCGGTCCGATCACGTACCAGCAGCTCTTCGAACTCCACCCGTTCAGCAACGTGGTCGTCCGGATTTCGGTGACCGGTCGGGTCCTCAAGGAGGCGCTCGAGCTGGCGGTGAGTGACGGCTACCCGGATGTCCACGTGTCGGGCATGAAGGTGCGCTACGACCCGAACCAGCCGGTGGGCAGCCGAATCGTCGGAATTGTTCGGACCAACGGCACCCCGGTGGCGCCCGACCGAACCTACGTGTTGGCCCTGAGCGACTTCATGGCGGGCGGGGGTGGCGGGTTCGACATGTTTCGACCGCTGGTCCCGCGGCGGAGCGGGAAGACCGATCTGGAGGCGATGATCGCCTGGCTCCGGCGGCAGCGGCAGCCCGTCCGGGCCCCCACCGATCACCGCTGGATCCGAGTGACTCCATGACCATTCCCGTCTTCGTCAACGATCGCCGGCTCGAAGTGGGGTCGGGAACCACGGCGCTCGAAGCGGCGGCGCAAACCGATTCGACACTGGTCGAGGCCCTGGCGGAGGGTCGGGCCTACCTGACGGACGGCCGGGGCATCCGGGTCGATCCGACGGCGGCGCTCGGCGCCGGCGCCATCATCCGCGTGGTCCGGAGCGCGCGGCGGGTCGCGACCGAGGAGACCGATGCTGACGCGTGACCTGATTGCCCGACTGCCGAAAGCCGAACTCCACGTCCACCTCGATGGATCGCTGCGCCCGGCCACGATGATCGAGCTGGCGCGGGCCGCCCGATTCGAGTTGCCGACCACCGATCCGGAGGCGCTCCGCCGCTACATGCGGGTGGACGACGCCCCGGACCTCGAGCAGTTCCTGATGCGGTTCGAGTTCACCATCCCGTTGCTCCAGACCGAAGAGGCCATCGAGCGGGTGGCCTACGAGATGGTCGAGGACGCCGCGCGCGACAATCTCCGGTACCTCGAGGTCCGCTACTGTCCCAAGCTGTCGACCCGGGGCGGCCTGACCATGGATCAGGCCGTCATGGCGGAATGGCGGGGGCTCCAGCGGGGCGAGCGCGACTTCGGCGTCAAGACCGGGATCATCAACTGTTCGCTCCGCCACTACGACCCGGCGGTGTCGGTCCGGATCGCGGAACACTCGGTCCGGATGAAGGACCACGGCGTCGTGGCCTTCGATCTGGCGGGCGGGGAAGCCGGCCGGATGCCCGGGGTGCACGGCGAGGCGTTCGACATTGCCCTCCGGGGCCGGCTCGCGATCACCTGTCACGCGGGCGAGGCGGCGGGGGCACCTTCGGTGTCCGAGGCGATCACCCGCTGCCACGCCATGCGGCTCGGGCACGGGACCCGGTTGTGGGAGGATCCGGACCTCGAAGCGTTCGTCCGCGACCGCCGGATCCCGATCGAGATCAACCTCACCAGCAACCTCCAGACCCACGTCGTGACCCGGGCGGCCGACCATCCGGTCCGTCGCTACTTCGACGCGGGGCTGGCCGTGACGCTCTGTACCGACAGCTGGCTGATGTGCGGCGTCAGTCTGACCGACGAGTACTGGCTGGCCCACCAGTCCCTCGGGTTCGACCGGGCCGCGATCGACCGGATGATCCTCAACGGATTCGAAGCGGCCTTCTTACCGTGGCCCGAAAAGCGGGCTATGCTGGAGTCGGTCGCGGCCGAGTTGGCCGCTCTCTAGCTTCTTTTGTTTTCCGGGGCGCGCGTCCGCGCGTCCCGGTCCTGATCCCACAACCCGGACGCCCCGCATGGTGCAGACCGCCGCGCAACGTCTCGAAGCCGCACGGGCCGGATTGGAACTCGGCCTGGGCGAGCGCCTGATCGGCCTGATCGGCATCGCCACGATGCTGCTCATTGCGGTGCTCCTCAGCTACGATCGCAAGAAGATCAACTGGCGTCTGGTGGCGACGGGTCTGGGGCTTCAGGCGCTCTTCGGGCTGATCGTCCTCAAGACCTCGGTGGGCCGCGCGGTCTTTGCCGCGGTCGGCGACGCGATCACCGGGCTGCTCGGGTTTCAGGAGGAAGGCGCCCGATTCGTGTTCGGCAATCTGGTCAAGTCGACCGTTCCGGTCGGCGTGCCGGGCGCGGGCGGGGTGGTCGATACCTCGGCGGGGATGATCGCGCAGACGGGGGCGTACTTCGCGTTCAACGTCCTGCCGACGATCATCTTCTTCTCGGCGCTGATGAGCGTCCTCTATTACCTGGGCGTCATGCAGCTGATCGTGAAGGGGCTCGCCTGGGTCATGCAGCGGACCCTGGGCACCTCGGGAGCGGAGACGCTCTCCGCCTCGGGCAACATCTTCCTCGGGCAGACCGAGGCGCCGCTCCTGATCAAGCCCTTCGTCGGGACGATGACCCAGTCGGAGCTGGTTACCGTCATGGTCGGCGGCTTTGCCACCGTGGCCGGCGGCGTCATGGCCGCGTACGTCGGGATGCTCCAGGGGCAGTTTCCAGGGATCGCGGCGCACCTCCTGGCGGCCAGCGTCATGAACGCGCCGGCTGGCCTGGTACTGTCCAAGATCATCCGTCCCGAGGTCGAGACGCCGGTCACCAAGACCTCGCTCGAACTCAAGGTCGAGAAGACCGACAGCAGCGTCATCGAGGCCGCCGCCAACGGGGCCGCCACCGGCATGCAGCTCGCGCTCAACGTGGCCGCCATGCTGATGGCGTTCATTGCCCTCGTTGCCCTCCTCAACTTCCTGCTCGGGTGGGCGGGCGGGATGCTCGGCGTTCCGAGCCTGAGCCTCCAGTCGATCTTCGGCACCCTGTTGCGGCCGCTGGCCTGGGTCATGGGGGTCCCGTGGCAGGACACGGCCTACGTCGGGTCGCTGATCGGCCTCAAGACCACGCTGAACGAGTTCGTGGCCTACGCCCAGTTCGCGGGCGACCTCTCGGGGCCGCTGGTGATCGCGCCCCGGAGCGCGATCATCCTGACCTACGCGTTGCTCGGCTTTGCCAACTTCTCGTCGATCGCCATCCAGATCGGCGGGATCGGCGGTCTGGCGCCCGAACGTCGGGGCGAGATCGCCAAGTTCGGGCTCAAGGCGATGATCGCCGGCAACCTGGCGGCGTTCATTTCCGCCTCGCTCGCGGGGATGCTCTCATGATGGCCGGATCGTCCGACGACGTGACCCGCGCCGCCGCCGCGGTCCGGGAGCGCCTCGGCGGCAGGAAGCCGACCGTGGCCATCGTCCTGGGCTCGGGGCTCGGCGCCCTGGCCGAGCGGATCGAGGCTCCGATCCGGATCGGCTACCGGGACATTCCGGGCTTCCACGCGCCCACGGTCGAGGGCCACAAGGGCGAGTTGGTCATCGGGACCCTCGGCGGCAAGACGGTCATCGGGCAGAGCGGCCGGTTCCATATGTATGAGGGCCATTCCGCGGACGAAGCGGCTCTCCCGGTCCGGGTGTTCCGGGCGCTCGGCGTCGACACCCTCGTGGTCACCAACGCGGCCGGGGGGCTCCGGCGGACCTTTGCCGCGGGGACCATCATGCTGATTTCGGATCATATCAACCTGACCGGACGGAGCCCGCTGATCGGCCCGGTCCGGCCGGGCGAGGTCCGGTTTCCGGACATGACGGTCGCGTACGACGCCGACCTTCGGGCGGCGGCGCAAGCCACGGCCGAACGGCTCGGCATCCCGTTGGCGGAGGGGGTCTACGTCGGGCTTCTCGGTCCCACCTACGAGACGCCGAGCGAGGTCCGGATGCTCGAGCGGTTGGGCGGCGACGCGGTGGGGATGTCGACGGTGGCGGAGGTGATCGCGGCGCGGGCTGGTGGGATGCGTTGCCTTGGGTTCTCGACGATCACCAACCCCGGCGCGGGGATCAGCCCGATGCCGCTGTCCCACGCCGAGGTGATGGAGATCGCGGGCCGGATGGGCGACCGGGTTGGCCGGCTGATCGAGGGGGTCGTCGGGACGTTGTGAGTCGGTCAGGGCTTGCTGCCAAATGGGCTTCGAGGTCGGGGGGCTGAACTTGGTGGCGGATTCGCTTCGACCCTCGGCCGCCCCGATTTCCGGCGAGCGGATCCCTTGCGCGCGGCGGCTCGATGGCATAGCCTGGAAGGTGGAGGTCTCCACCGGAGGTCCTTGTGCCCCTCAAGTCGGATATCGGCCGCCGCATCGGCTATCTATGCCTCGCTGGGCTTGGCTGTTCCTCGAATACGGAACTCGTTGCTCCCCCACCACCTCCGCCCGCGGCGTTCACCCTCACGGTGCTCCCGGAGCAGGACGACCAGGCTACCTCGGAGGCTCTGGGCTGGGGCGGCGGCATTCCGGGTATGCAGCTGTCCTTCTCCAGAGTCGATGCCACCAGCCCGTCGACATTTACCACCTCAGGCGCGGGGACGATTGCTGTGACGGGCCTGGCGGCCGGGACGTACACTATCGCTGGGGAGCGATGGCTGACACCTTCGGAACGATCCCGCCTCCAGCCAGGCGACGACGCGTGGGGATACTCCGTCAAGGCCACCGTCGCGATCGCAGTCAGTGGCGGCGGTCAGGTGCGAGCCTCGGCGACGCGCCAGCGATCGCTCCTCATCAGTGAGTGGGGGTTCAACTACGGGATCATTCCCGGCGTGTCGAGCTATCGACTCGGCGGATACATCGAGCTCTTCAACAACTCGGATACGACGGTCTATCTCGACGGAATCCGAGTTGGGGAAGCCTACTCGCTGGACGTAGAGCTTCCGTCAGCCACCTGTTCGGAACAGCTGCCACTCAAGGCAGACCCGGCGTACCTCTGGTCAGGTCGTTTCCAACGATTCCCCGGCGGCGGCCGCCACTATCCCCTTGCAGCCGGCGAGGCAGTGGTGGTGGCGACGGACGCGATCGATCACGGTCCGATTATCCCGGACGGCCTCGACCTCCGAACAGCTGACTTCGAGTTTACCGGGCCGGCCGACGTCGACAATCCCAGTGTACCAAACATGATCGACGATGGGTTGCGAAGTCATCCTTTTGGCCACGGCTTCTATGGCGGCACCTTGGTGTCAGTCATCTTCGTGGCGGCGCCGGTGGACCTTTCTCAGTTGCCAAGCCAACGAGATCGGTCGGATCTCGACTACCGCGGTTTTCCGCGGGCAAGGATTCTCGACGCGGCCGGCCTTCGGAGCGAGTATGTAAGTGCTGAACCGGAGTGCCTCCCGGTTGTGCACTCCAACTTTGATCGGGGCCCGGAACGGCTCATCAACCGGCTTAGCGGTGGCTTTCTTGAGTCGGCCCAACGTCGCCTCGCCGCCCCGGCCAACCGAACCCAGGTTGCGCTGCTGCACAGTCGTAACGCGAGGATCGACTTCGTGTTACGCCCCCGCAACCCGGGCACGGTTCAGCCATGAAAAACCGCGGTGGAACGTTGAGCACACTGGCTAGTGGAAACAGCGGCAGCACCAACCGGCTCCGTAGCAGTCCCCCTCGGACTCGGGGTTACCGTAGTCAGGAACGGCCTGGCAGCGTGCGGTGCAGTCACTAACTCCTGCCCCTCCCTCGAGGCATGCCCCGAGCCAGTTGACGTCGTCGTCCATGCAAGTGAGCTGGACGGGTTGGGCGGCGGCGGCTCGCGCCCCCAGCGCCAGGATCGCAGACACCATCAATGCAACCAACCAAGTCAAAAAGCTCGTTGTTCGCCGAGACACTGAGTACCTCCACGATTGTCTGAGGTGACACCAATACCGGTTCGGATCAGCCGCGGTCCATCGACCGCGTTACGGCTCCTTCCTTTCTGGTCTCCGGTCCGGAGTCCATGCAAGGGCTTGGTAGACGGAGTCGATGGCCGACTGGGAGCTGAACACGCCAGTCCGGGCAAACATGACGCGCCCCTCATGGTCGAGGACCAGGGTTTGCGGGACCATGACTGCGCGTAGGAGCTGACGGTCCTTTCCCGGCGGAAGGACTCCGACGGGGAAATCAAGGTCGAAGGTCGCGCCAAAGAGGTGGGTTGCTTCCGGCGAATCCAAGGACAGCCCGACCACTTGAACCTGACCGCCTTTCAGGAACCGGATCGAGTCAGCGAGTTCCCTCCACAACGGAACAGTGGCCTTGCAGAACCGACATGTAGTCGTGAAGACGAAGATCAACTGCTTGCCAGTCGAGTCGGTCATCCGGCCGATGTTCACCGAGTCGCCCTCGGCCATCGCAACGCCGATGGTCGGCAGTAACAGTCCCGGGTAAGGGAGCGCGAGCCGCATGCGCTGATCTGCGTATGCCTTCCGCAGGTCGTCGTAGCGACGCGTCAGGGCGGCGATCAGTGCGGATGCCGTCAGCAACGCGGCGGTTAGGAGTGTCACCGGCTTCGGAGTTGTCAATTTACTTGCCACCTCGGGCGCGACCTAACCCCAAGATGGTGTTGGACGGGCTACTGGTGGAGCGTTCCTTTGGCATGCGGCAGTCCGGAAATGGCAACTGTCACAATCCATGACAGATCGCTGCTTGACGCCGCCGTGGGCATGTACTAGTGTGGGGGTTGAGGACGGCGCCTCAATATGGAGCGGTTTCGGGTACAACTCTATGTTAGCGCCCGTCAATGGGCGTCGGGTGGTCATGTCGAGTTTCAGGCGGAGCTAATCGAGCAAGGCCATTCGATTCCGGTGCTCGTCCAGATCACGACCGGTTCGCCACTCGCGGGTCCAACCCCTGTGCCGATCGCGGCCGTGCTCGCCAGCCTGCCGGAAGAAGCATCATGGGACGTTCGGCGGTTCGTGGTTCACGCACTGCAGGAGGACCCGATCGATCTGAGGGTCGATCGACTGGCTCGACGTGCCGGTGTTGCCAGACGGACACTGAGCAACCACCTGGCGCACCTGGGCCTGTTGAGTCCGCATGCCGTCCTACAGGTCTGCCGACTGGTTCGCGCCGCCTACGCGATGAGCTTCGACGGGTTGCCGGCTGAGCGCGCCGCCCACGAGGTTGGCATAGGCCGGGTGGCAACCATGAGAAGTCTCTTCAAGGCCCGCTTTGGAATGACACCCCGCGAGTTCCGGCCCCAGGCCAGGGCGAGCATCCGCCCGCCAGAAGAGCCGATCGAACATGGGGCCTGGCTTCGGATGCTCTCGGGAATGTCGGACACATGGAGGCGCCGAGCCCGGCTGAGCGGGATCGTTGCGAGTCTGCTCACAACGACCGGAGAAGCGGAGGCCTTCCCGTGGCGTGGGACCGTGGAGGGGAGAGTCCACGATGCAGTCAGCGGCCAGGCGCTTGCGGCCGCCACGGTAACCGTGGAGGGGACGCCTCTTTTCGCGACCAGCGACTCACAGGGGGCCTACCGGATCGTCCTCCCGGGGCCTGGCCCGTACGTCATCAGAGCCATTCGGATTGGCTACGCTCCGGCCAGGCACCACCTGCTCCAAGTTGGCGCTGACGTCGTCCGGCTCGACTTTGCTCTGACAAAAAGCGCCTTGAACTTGCCCAACCTGACCGTGACGGCCGACCCTGCCGGACGTGCCAAGGGGGAGCTTGGCACCGCGTCGGTGATCGAAAGCGAGGCGATCCGCGGCCAGGTCGCCGCGAGCGTGGCCGGCTTGCTCGAGCTGATTCCCGGAGTCAGCCTGAGCCCCCCTGGTCTTGACGCCATTCAGCAGTTTGCGCTTCGCGCTGTCGCGGTATCCCCGGGCGGCTCAGGAGGGGCTGGGCCGAATGTCTCGGGCCCGTCGGCAAGCGCACTGGCCTCGTTCGGGACTCAGATCGTACTCGATGGCGTTCCGCTCTCCAACAACATCAACCTGCAGAGTCTCGGGCCTCGAGGGGAGTTGGGTTTCTCGACGGCGGCCGGAGGCGGCATCGACCTTCGGCGCCTCCCGGCAAGTACAATCGAACGGGTCGAGGTCATTCGCGGAATTCCCTCGGCGCGCTTCGGCGATCTCACCCAGGGAGTGGTGTTGGTCGATACCCGCGCGGGCGCCGTGGCTCCCGAGGCCCGGGCGCGCGTCGACCCACGAACGCTCGAGGTCACCATGATCGGCGGTGCGGGGCTTGGTCGTTCGCAAACCGGGACCGCCTCGATAAACCTGGCACGAACGACGCTCGTTGCGCGGGGTAGTGAGAACACCGGATCGAGGATCAGCGGTCAGCTTGCCCACCGAGTGGCGGCGTCAGCCTTCACGCTCGACAGCAGGTTCGACTTTTTTCAGGTCCTCTCCGACCAGCCCGAGTCGAGTCGTTTCCCCGGCGCATTCTCGCGGAACCGCGACCACGGCGTGCGGGTGTCAGGGAGGCTGCGATGGCGTCTGTCTGAGTCTTCCGCGTTGGAGGTCACGAGCGGACTTGACGTCAATCGGCAGCGGTCGACGGCTCAGGCCCCCATGTTCCGCGCCGCGATGCCGTTCACTGATCGACTGACCGAGGGTACCCAGGAGGGCAAGTTCATCGGGGGCGTCTACCTTTCGCGCGTCGACCTCAGTGGCGAGCCGCGGCATATCTACTCGCGCGTTGAACTCGTCGCGACACCTGCGTGGATTGGCGGAGGCGGCGCGTTACGCGGTGGCGTCGAGCTTCGACGTGAGTGGAACGGCGGGCCCGGCTATCAATTCGCGATCGAGTTCCCCCCCCAGACGACCTTCAACGGCGTCGAAGGGTTCGATCGGCCGCGATCGTTCGACTCGATCCCGGCGCTCGTGAGCAGCAGTCTCTACCTGGACCACCGGCGAGCGGAAACGATCGGATCCGTGTCGGTCTCGGTCCAAGCCGGCGTTCGGCTCGACTTGCTGCATCGTGGCGGCTCTTGGACGTCCACCACTCGGGATCGGGTGGTCTCGCCTCGGTTGCAGGTGGAGGTCGTCCCGCGCAACGGCGTCCGCTGGCGGCTTGGAGTCGGGAAGGTCGCAAAGATCCCCGCGCTGGCGAGCCTTTTCCCGGGGAGTCAGTACTACGACCTCGTGAACTTCAACTATTACGCGAATGACCCGGCCGAACGGCGCGCAGTCTTGACCACGAGGATTTTGGATCGTACGAATCCCCATCTTGCCATTGCCCGGGGCTGGAAACTCGAGGCGGGACTGGAGGTGGACCTTGGAGCCGACGCGCAGCTGTCCTTCGTCGCCTACTCCGACCGGGTGCAAAACGGAGTGGGTCTGTCGTTACATCCCACGTTCGTGGTACGAGAACGGCTCGCGATTGACTCGGCTACGATCGGAACGGGTCGTCCGCCTGCGACACTCCCGGTGCCGTTGGGTCAGGACACCATCCCGACGTTGATCGATCGGCCTTCCAACAATCTGCGGCTTGCGAGTCGTGGGGTCGAGGCAACCCTGTTTCTTCCGGAATGGACTGCCCTTCGAACCAGAATCGCAATTCAGGGCGCGTGGAGTCGGAGTCGGCTGGCGTCGAGTGGCATCGAGTTGAACGAACGATTCGAGGAGTTCCAACTCATTGCCCGGTACCCGCGAGTCCCGTACTGGGAAGCGCTGGAGCGGTCGGGCGAGCTTCTGATAGTGACCGGCAGGGTTATCCACCATCAGCCCCGGGCGGGGCTGATGCTGATGGGGACGTTTCAGCTCACTCCGCGCGAGCAAAGGCGGGACATCGGCGCCGGCGACACGCTGGCGTTTGCCGGGTACCTCACATCTGCTGGACTCCTCGTCCCCGTGGCCGTCGAGCGTCGTGGCGCGGCTGAGTACGCGGATCTCCGCATTCGCCGCGTCGCGCTCTTCAATCCTGAACGCTCCCCGTTCGGCTGGTTATTCAGCTTTCAGGCGAGCAAGACCATTCCTCGCGGTGGCCGGTTGTCGTTCTACGCCTACAACGCGTTCGACCTCATCGGGTCCTACGGGACCCGCTCGGCGGCAAGTCGGCTGTACCCGGCCGTCCGCTTCGGGCTCGAGGTGTCGATGCCCGTGGGCGGCGGTTCGGCGCGATGAGTGCCCGCGAGCCTTGGTGCCTGGGCCTTGTCGCCGCCCTGTCCTTGGGGGCCATCGTCCCGGGAGCGGGAGCTCAGGTCTCGACGGAGTGGCCGGGCGGTGACGGTCCCGGCCGACCGGCGCGATGGAGTCCGTTGTGGATCGACGCGGATCTGCCTAGGGACCTTCCAAACCTGCCGTTAGGGTATGACCGACGGTCCACCAATCGAACGCTGAGCGGGGCGTTCTGGACCTTTGGCAACCCCGCCGGCTTGCCTCTGGATCTCGGTGCCAACCGGTCCGACTATTCCGGGGCGATGCGGCGCGAGCGGGGTGGATACCGGCGGCCCTTGGACGCCGGGTACCGCGCGAGCAGCCGGCTCACAGCCAGTTCCTGGGCGCGTCTCAGCTCCGCCTTCGGCGTGGTCGGACGGGCGACATTGGATCGAGAGACCACCGGTCCCGGCGGGCAGGGCAATCAACTCGAGTCGTATCCAAGCAGCCCATTCGTTCTGACCGACACTACCACGAATCCGAGCCGTCGGTTGGGGGTGCGACTCGAGGCAGCGGCCGGGTGGACGGTCGGCCGCTGGTCGGTGGGAGCGGCCGTTGGTTACGATGCCCGCGACTATCGAACGACGGCTGGGGGGTTCGAGCGACGCGCCCGCCAAGCGATGCCGGGAGTGGTCCTGGGTGTGGGGAGGCGGGTCGGCGAGCTGGCGCTTGGGCTCCAGGGTCGGTTCCGCCGCCGAGCTGAGACGATGACTCTCTTCTCGGATTTTGTGATCGGCCAAGTGCGTGACCTCCGAGGGTATCAGGACGTCCAGCCTATCCCGGTTGCTGATGGGTACTACCGGCGAGTCGTTGAAGCGGCCAGTGGAGTGGGTGTCGACATGGGCTTGCCGGTCGCTGGGGGTCGGGCGATGGCCTTTGTCCGATGGGGGGCGTTGTCGGAGCGGGGGACTCGGCAACAGCGAGAGCACCCGGATTCCGATCGTTGGGATGCGCGCAGTGTAACGGGTGGCGGAAGCTATCAGCGGCCGTTGTCAGATCGATGGGCCCTGACATTCAATGCTCGTTACACCCGCCTGACGGGGGACGGCGATGCGGCCCTTGATTCGGCGGCGGTGGTCTTCGGCGCCGTGGAGTCCGTGCTGGAGAGCATCGGCGAACTGACATGGCGATCCGCAACGGGATCGTGGCACGGGCGGCTCGGAATCGGTGCTCGATCAGAACGACGGGCTCGCAACGATCATGTCGCACTCGTCAGTTCCGACATCAGGGGCTTTGAACCCACCGTGGAGGTGGCCGTGGCCAGGTCAGTCACTCGCCGTCTCGACGTCACGCTCGGGGCTGGCTGGGCCCAGCGCTCGGCGCGCGCCAGTATCCCGGATCCGGCGGGTCGCGGACCTACCTATCTCGCGCTAGTCGCGCCTGAGCTGGACCTGCACACGAGGGAAGCAACGGTCGTTGGGGCGCGCGTCGAGGCGCGATGGGATGCGGGACGCGGAACCTCCATCTGGGCATCTTGGTCCGGCCAGCGACTGGCGCCCGCCGGCCCCATTGTCGCGTCCGGCGGCCGGTCCTTTGGCGACCGGACATCTGGTCTGTTCTTGGTTGGCCTGACCTTGGTTGGCATCGAATAGGCCCCTAACCGCCGCGCGGTTGCCGCCAGTGTTGCCAGGCCGGACGACAGCAGCCCCAGGAGCCGGGCCATTCGGGTGGCTGAACGGGCACTCTCCCGAAAGACGTTTCTGGCCGAGGGCGACCGAGTGGCCGCCTGTTCGAGGGCGGGATCTTGGCTACCGGGCAGTGTTCAGGGCTCGACGACGACGTCGACCCGATAGGCGCCACTCGCCTCCCGCCGTAGCACCAGCGCCTTCGCCTCGCCCGCCGCGACGTCGAACGTCGCTTCGGTCAGTACCGGGGTGGTGGCACCCTGCGGGACGAACTTCACGGTGAACTGACCAGGGTTGAAGTACATCAGCGACCAGTAGCGGCTGACCGTGGCGTCGATCCCGAACCGCATGGTGGAATCGACGGGGAGCGTCGTGCCGCTCAGCAGCGCGTGCAGCTGGGTCGGCGCGGCGGTGTTGTCGGTGCCGTGGACCACGAACCGGATGTTGGCCCGCGCGGGCGCGACCGTTCCCGTATCCGGGTCGACCTGCGACGCGAGTTGGGGCACGCCGCCAGCCACGATGACGCTGTTGACGTGGGTGGCCGCCAGGTTCCCGTCGAGGGTGCCAATCACACTTCCGCCCGCCCGAACCACCAGCCGCTGACTTCCCGACGGCACGATGACGAGGGGCGAACTCCGGCCGTAGGGCACGTCCCGGATGACCGTGGTTCCGCCCACCTCCAACTCTAGATTCCCGAACCCGGCCGAGGCGTGGAGGAGCCGCAATTCGGCCCCGTTGGCGGGTGGCTCGACGATCGTATCGGAACAGGCCGCGACCACCGCCACCCCAAGGCTCGCGACCATCCAGGGCTTCCACGACATGAGCGGTACCTCCCCACGATGAGATAACGACGGCGGGAATCGCCCGACGGCGGCGATCCGTACGGACTGCAACCACCCTGAATGACCCCGGCATGCGGCCAGAAGTCACCAGAATCGGGTTTCGTGACCTTTGGGCCCCTGCCGGGGTCTTTCCCGGTGTGGCCTCTTCCGATGGAGACCTGGTGGACCGGGCGCGGGGCGGCGATCTCGAGGCGTTCGCCGTCCTGGTCGGCCGCCATCGGGATCGCCTGCTTCGGTACGCCACCCACATGCTCGGCTCGGCCGAGGACGCCGAGGAAGTCGTTCAGGATGCGCTGGTCCGGGCCTTTCGATCCCTGGCCAGTTGTGAGCCCGGGCGATTTTCGGCCTGGCTGTACCGGATCCTGGTCAATCGATGCCGGACCGCGGCCCGGCGTCGCCGCTGGTGGTGGAACCGGGTGGCCGACCTGGACCGGGCCTCGGAGGTCGGCGCGCCGGATGCCGGGGTCGGCATCGGCTGGCGGGAGGAAATCGAGCGGGCGCTGCGGGTCCTGCCGGCGGAACAGCGGGAGGCGTTCTTGCTGAAACACGTCGACGAGTTGAGCTACGAGGAAATGAGCGGCATCACGGGGGCGTCGGTGCCGGCCCTCAAGATGCGGGTCAGCCGGGCCTGTGAGCGGCTCCGGGACCAGCTGGCGGAGGCGCGATGACGGGCGACTGGCTCGAGCGGGTGGTGGAGGAACTCCGGCGCCCGACGCCCCCCTCGGATGGCTTCGATCGGCGGTGGCGGGCCGCGCTCGAACGGCCGCCGGCCCGCCGGACCGGCCCGCTGCTGGCCATCGCGGCCGCCGCCGTGATCCTGGTGACGGTCTGGGCGGGCCGATCGCGGCGGCACCCGGCGCCGATCGAGTTCCTGATCGACGTTCCCACCGCTCGGGCGGTCACCCTGGTTGGCGATTTCAATGATTGGGATCGGCGGCGGACCCCGCTCGAGCGGGTGGCCGGGACGACGCGGTGGCGGGCCCGGGTGCCGCTTCCGGGCGGCTTCTATCGCTACGTCTTCCTGGTGGATGGCGAGCGGTGGGTCGCCGACTCGGCCCAGCCGACGACCGAGGACCCCGACTTCGGCACGGCGGTGTCGCTGGTGACGGTTCGATGATCCCCGTCCTCATCCCGGTGCCGCTCCGATGATGACCGTCGCCACCGCGGTGACACTCCTGGCCCTGACCGGCGGCGGCTGGCAGGATCCCGAACCGCGCCTCCGCGCTCGCCTCGACTCGGTGACCGCGCGGGCCGTCGAAGCCATCGTCGATTCGGCCCGGATCCGGGGCCTCCCGACCGAGCCGCTGATCCAGAAGGCGCTCGAGGGCCGGACCAAGGGCGCGGCGGGCGACCGGATCGTGGCCGCGGTGGGGATCCTCCTCGACGGTCTGGGCCGGTCGCGTCAGGCGTTAGGCAGCGCCGCCGGGGCCGACGAGTTGCAGGCCGGGGCGCTCTGGTTCCGGGCCGGCGGCACGGCCGAGCAACTCGGCCGCCTCCGGCACGCGGCGCCGGGGCGATCGCTGGCCGTCCCGATCGCGGTGTCGGCGGAACTGCTGACCCGCGGGTGGCCGCCCGACGAGGCGACGCTGCTCCTCGAACGCCTGTTCCGGGCCCGGGTGTCCGACGCCGCCTTCCTCTCGCTCCGGATCGGGGTGAACGACGCGCTCCGCGGGGGCGCGTCGCTGGTGCCGGCCGTTCGAGCCGAGGTGGCTCGACTGGCGCCGGGTGGAAACCGGGTGCCGTGACCGGTCGCGTGGCGGCGGCGGTTGCCCTCGGGCTGATGGCCGCGACGGTGGCGCGGGCGCAGACGCGCCCCTCGGTGGAACTCCGGGGCGGGGCGGCGGGATTCGGCAAGCTTGGGCCCGGGTTGGGTCTCGACGCCCGGCTCGAGCGGCCGACGTGGGAAGGTGGAGTGGCCTTCGGGGGCCAGCCCGGGTCGCGCTGGGAACGGGAGGCCGCGTTCCGGTTTGGCCTGGCGGCCGAACGGGGGCCGTTCCGGTGGTCGCTCGGGGCGCTCGGCCTGGAGTCGTCGCTGGGCGGGCTCGGCGGCGGTGTCTTCGGCAGCGGGCGGTTCCGGGTCGGCCGACTGGTCGTGACGGGCGAGGTTGGCCAGATCGCCACCGTCAGCGGTGCGTGGCAACTCGGTTCCGGCGCCACGGCCGCGGACACCGGGCGGAAGGGATCGGCCCGCCGGCTCGGGCACGGGGTGCTGGGCGGCCAGTGGCGCCGAGGCGCGGTCGAGTTGAATGGGCGCCTGATCCGACGGTCGCGGTTGGCTCCCGACGACCGGGCCGGCTGGGAGGTCGGGGTCGGCGTCCTGCCGGTCTCCGGGCTCCGGCTGGGCCTGAGCGTCGGGCGGGCGCCGATCGGACCGAGCCTCTATCTCCCGTTCCGCAACCAGATCACTTTCGGCCTCTCGTGGGCGGAGCGTCGACCGCGGCGGGCGGAGGCAACGACCGGCGGCGCCGCATCGCTGCCGGGCTTCGATGTAACCCGTCGGAACTCGGGACTGGTGGCGATCGTGGTGCGGATCCCGGGTGCCCGATCGGTCGAACTGGTGGCCGACTTTTCCGACTGGCGCCCGCTGCCGCTGACGGCTCGCGGCCGCGGCGTCTTCGCGGCGGAGGTTCCGCTGGCTCCGGGGGTCTACCTGGTGAATCTCCGGGTCGACGGTGGCCCGTTGCAGGTACCCGCCGGGCTCGAGGGCGTGGACGACGGCTTCGGGGGGCGAGTCGGCGTTCTGGTGGTGCGGTAACGAAGCGCCCCGGGGCCGTCGTGCTGACGACCCCGGGGCGAACGATCCGACTGCCGCGAACGTTACGGCCGCAGGTGGATCCGGCCCCGCGTCAGTTCGACCTTCGGTTCCCGATCATCGGGGGCGCCGGGGTCGGTGTCGAGCAGGACTCCCGCCGCGTTCCAGACCTTGACCCGGACCCGGTCGCGCCGCTCCCGTCCGATCCGCGACCCATCCAGCACCATCAGCAGGAACTGGTACTCGCCCTTCTTGTTGAGTCGGGCGCGGCCGCGAATCTCGGCCTTGCCTCCCGTCACGAGGAGCCGTTCGACGGCCGAGGAGCGGAGCCGGAGGTCGGCGTTGGGCACCACGATCTCCACCGCGCCGCGGGGGCTGTTCGAGTGCTGGCTGACCCAGCTGTTGACCGCGAGCCAGATGGTCGGCGGCCGGCGGGTCTGCTTGGCGAGCGTCCCGGGCTGGAGCGAGGCGAAGCCGTCGCCGCGGACCGATCCGGCGTTGGGGCTCGGCGCCGGTGGCGGCGGCGGGGGCGGCGGCGGAGGCGGAGCCGCCTGGGTGATGGAGACCGAGACCGTGTCGGTCGAACTGTTGCCGGCGTTGTCGATCACCGCCAGCATGATCGTGTACGTGCCCGGCGTCGGGTAGCTGAACGACCCCACGCAGCTCCCGGCGCCGCTCGCTTCGGTCACGGTGCCGGCCGTGGCGGCCAGCTGCCAGTCGATCGAGCAGGAGTGGGTGTCGGCGGCATCGGCATCGGTGAAGTCGCCGGTGACGGTCACGGGCGCGCCGGCGGCGAAGGCGTCGCCGTCTCCAGGCGCCGAGATGAGCAGGACGGGGGCGACGTTGCCCGTGGTGGGCGGCGGCCCGAGTTGGGGTCCAACGACCCCAGCCGGGGTGTCCGGCGCGTCGGGAACGTCGGTCGGGGCGGCGCAGGCGAGCGCCGTGAGGGCGAGGCCGAGCAGCAGGTGGCGCGGGGGCATCGTGGTCTCCTGTCCTGACGGTGGCGTCCGGCGTGGTTCGGGGGATGCCGGAAGCTGCCTAACGATTGGCGAAGACCGAATCCGCCGCAATCCGCAAGTTTCAGGCACCGGCAGAATGACCGGCGTGGATTCGAGCGGTGCCTGATCTCGGAACAGGGGGGCTGCAGCCGGGTGCAGGTCGAGGGGCCCCGGTCGAGGTTGGGATGGCGACGGCGATGAATGGGCCTGCAGTCCGGGCGGGGACGGGGTGCAAGCCGTGGCGCGGGGGGCGGGCGGTCGGGGTGGGGAACCGTGCATAACGGCAGGCCGGCCGCCCACTTGACGAGGCCCCAGGGTCGGGGCGACCATCCCCACGCCCCGGGGGGACGGACCGCGCGGTCCGCCGGGGTTCCGAGCCGCCGAATCGCACCAGTCCGACCACCCCCGCCGAACGGCTAGCATGGGACACGCCCTCCATACCATGATTCGGGACCTCCATCGCCGCCGGGGCCGGGAACGGCGCGGCCTGGTGCTGGCGGAGGGGGTCCGGCTGGTCGAGGAAGTGGTGGCCACGGGCCTCGAATGCCGGGCGGTGCTGGTGAGCCCGACGCTCCGCGGCACCGAACGGGGGCGGGCGCTCGAGGCGTCGGTCCGGAGCCGCGGCCTCCCGATCGAGGAAACGGGCGACGAGGAGCTCGCCAAGCTGGCGGCCACCGAGCATCCGCAGGGTGTGCTGGCGGTGGTTCGGCCCAAGGTCTGGGCGCTGGACGATCTCGGTGTCGCGGCCGACGCGGTCTATCTGGTGCTCGACGGCCTCCAGGATCCGGGCAACGTCGGCACCATCGTCCGCACCGCCCTGGCCCTCGGCGCGGCCGGGGTCATCGCGCTGCCCGGCACGGCCGAACTCGGCAATCCCAAGACGCTCCGGGCGTCGATGGGGGCCCTGTTCCGGTTTCCCGGCGTGGTCGCCACCGAGGAGGCCGCGGCCGAGTGGCTGGCCGCGCACCGGGTCACGGTGGCCGCCACGGCCATGGACGGGCTTCCGTTCGAGTCGGCCCGGCTGCCGAAGAAGGTGGCCTTCGTGTTAGGCAACGAGGGCGCGGGGGTGGCGTCGCGCCTGGCCCGGGAGGCGGCGCTCAAGCTGGCGATCCCGCTCGCCCCGGGCGCGGAATCGCTCAACGTGGCGGTGGCGGCGGGGATCTTCCTTTACGGAGCGTGTCGTGATCGATAACGGGATGGCCGCGGTGATCGCCGGGCTGTTCGGCGCCGTCATCGGCAGTTTCCTGAACGTCTGCATCGTCCGCTGGCCCGCCGAGCAATCGGTGGTCAAGCCCCGCTCCCGCTGCCCCCGCTGCGGATCGCAGCTGGCCTGGTACGACAACATCCCGGTCGTCTCGTGGCTGCTCCTCCGGGGCAAGTGTCGCTCCTGCGGCGAGCCGATCGCCGCCCTGTACCCGCTGGTCGAACTCGCCACTGCCCTGATCTGGGCCGGGCTTGGCCTCCATCTGGGCCTCACGCTCGCCGCGCTGCAGGGGGCGCTGTTCTGCACCATCCTCCTCGGCATCGCGATGACCGATGCCCGGGAGTATCTGATTCCCGACGAGTTCACGCTCGGTGGCCTGGTCCTGGGTCTCCTGTTCGCCGCGGCGGGCGGGGGCGCGAGCCTGGTTACCGCGCTGATCGGCGCCGCGGTCGGGTTCGGGCTGCTCTGGATCGTGGGGCAGCTCGGCACCTGGGCCTTCAAGGAAGAGGCGATGGGCGGCGGCGACATCAAGATGATGGCGATGGTCGGCGCGTTCGTCGGATGGCAGGGCGTCCTGCTCACCATCTTCATGGGGGCACTGGCCGGAACCCTGATCTTCCTGCCGATGTCCCTGGCCGGCAAGAAGAAGCTGGTGCCGTTCGGGATCTTCCTTGCCATTGGCGCGGCGGTGACCTACCTGGTCGGACCGGCCGTGATTGCCTGGTACAAGAGCTTCATCGGAGTGGCCTGATGCGCGGAGTCTGGATCGCGGCGATGGTGATGGTGGTCGGGCTCGGGTGCCGGGGGCGGGCGCCCGGGGCGGCGGATCAGTCGGCCCTGCAGGCCACGGTGGACAGCCTGGTGCCCCAGGTCGAGAAGGCGGTCGGGCTCACCTTCCGGGCCAAGCCCCGGTTTGCGGTCCGGACCAAGGAGGAGGTCAAGGCCTACCTCTTGAGCAAGCTCAGCGGCGAGTTCCCGACCGCCAAGATCGAAGGCATCACGGCGGCGTACCAACTCCTCGAACTCATTCCCGACACCCTCGACATCAAGGCGCTCCTCCTCCCGTTGTATGCCGAGCAGGTGGCCGGCTACTACGACCCCGACTCGACCACGCTCTACGCCGTGGAAGGAGCCAAGGAAGACCAGCTCCGGCTGGTGCTGGCCCACGAACTGGTCCACGCGCTGCAGCACGAGCAGCTGCCGCTCGAGTCGCTGCTCAAGGACGTGACCAACGCGGATCGAATGGCCGCGAGTCAGGCGGTGCTCGAGGGCCATGCCACCATCGCCATGCTCGGGGTGGTCCTTGGCGAGCAGGCCGCGGCGGCCGGCGGACCCGACGCGCTGCTGGCCGATCCGGATTTCTGGTCTCAGTATCGGGAGTCGGTCAAGACCGCCCAGACCTCGATGCCGGTCTTCCGCTCCGCGCCGCTGATCCTCCGCGAGGGGCTGATCTTCCCGTACCTGGGTGGGGCCGAGTTCATGCGCTGGTGGGACGGCCAGTCGGGCAAGGGACCGTTGCCCAGCCGCGATCAACTGCCCAAGTCCACCGAGCAGATCCTCCATCCGGATCGGTACCTGGCCAACGACGGGCCCGTGCCGGTCGAGTTCGCGGAACCCGCCGACGGCGTCCTCCACGAGGATACCATGGGGGAACTCGAACTCCAGATCTGGAGCGCGCAGCTCCGGGGCGGTGGCGAAGTCCTCGACGACCTGCCGCTCGGCTGGGGCGGCGACCGGTTCCGGGTCTACCGGACCGCGACCGGCCCGGCCCTGGTGATCTACACCGTGTGGGACGATTCGACCTCGGCCCGGCGGTTTGCCACGCTGACGGGCTCCCGCTTCGTCGGCCGGCCGCGCCAGGGCTATCGGACCGACGTCGCCGCGCTGTCGCTCGCGGGGCGGCCGGCCGTTCGGGTCGTTCGCGCTCCCGAGGGCTGGGATCGATGGGCGTCGCTGCCGGAGGCCGTCATCAGCGGCGCGTCCCCGACGCCGTAGCTCCTGCCGATGGCAACCCGACCGGCCGCCCTCGCCGCCGGCAACGACGGGGAGTGCCAATGAAAACCTCGTGGGAACGGATCACCGCCTGGCGCCTCGACCGGCACGCGTTGATCCGACCCGAGCCGGCCGACCGATGGCTCGAGGTGGTGTCCCGGATCGGTGGGCTGCACGCCCAGGTGCTGTCAGCCGCCGAGCAGGCGCTGGCCGTCCGGGTGAGCGGCTTGCCGCATGGCCATCTGGCAGCCTCGCTGTGGCGCTCCAAGAGCCTTCTCAAGACGTGGGCCATGCGGGGCACGCTCCATCTGGTGCCCGCCGCCGATTTCCCCGAACTGATCGCCGCGCTCTCCACGCTCCGTCACTATCTCCGCCCGCATTGGCTCAAGTACTTCGGGGTGACCGAAGCGCAGATGCTGGGACTGATCGACGCGATGGCGGCCGAACTGTCCCATCGGGGGATGACGCGGGAAGTCCTCGCGGCCCGGGTCGCCAAGCGGATGCGGCGGCCGGCCATGGCCGCCAAGCTGACGCAGAGTTGGGGCACGCTGCTCAAACCCGCCGCGTTTCGGGGTCATCTCTGTTTCGGGCCGAGCGAAGGACAGCTGGTGACGTTCGTTAGGCCCGACCGGTGGTTGGGCCGCACGTGGACCGCGCCGGACCCGGCCGGGTCACTCCACGCCGTGGCCCGGCGGTACCTCGAGGCCTACGGCCCGGCGTCCGCCGCCGATTTTTCCCGGTGGCTGGGCCTCGA